>NZ_JAGXGF010000029.1 GCF_024636815.1 Marivirga sp. | reverse complement strand
AATCGACATTTTTCAGTCTATTATCCAAATCAGTTAAATCTAAACCTGAGATATCCTCTTTTTCGGCATTTAGTTTAGCTATCCATTTACCAAAATCCTCCCAAGTAGACATATCTCCTTCTATTCCATCCATTTCAAAATTCTTGGGAGCTGTATAAAGCATAGCCGTATAATCTTCCCAGCTATTGTTATAATATTCAAATTCAAATGGTGACAAATCTGTTACTTTCCATTTATAAATTTGAGCTCCATCACGATGTTTAATAGTGGGTTCAGAAAGTTGATGCTTTTTGTATTGAATCCCATTACCAGAATAATCTTCTATGGTAAATGAAGCACTTTTGATTTCCATATTTTCCTCCTGTTGAGGTTTCCAAACAGGATAATGTAAAGAACCTGATTTGTGCAGTTCGTAAGATACCTTAATGATGTATGGATAAGTAGTAATTGTAGGTTCGTAATATTTTAACCGGCTATCAGAAGCAGTATTACTTAACCCAATTCCATAATCTTCAAAATCTTTTAATTTAATTTTCTTAACCCTTTTGCCATCCATACTATGGATGGTTACTTCTGCGTCTTTAACATCAATAAAATCATCATAAAAAATTGTGATTTGTTTGGCTCTTTTAGCGTATTTATTATGAATTATAGCTACATACTCATTCGTAACTATTGCCTGTTTTTTGCTTTTAATCGTAAATACGGTTTCATCCTTTATTACTGTGGCATTTACTTTTACATCTGCTTCAGCATATACTGAGAAAGAGATAAGAATTAAGAATATTATTATTTTAAATACCTTCATTACTTTTTCAATACTATTAATTCAGCATGCTTTTTCTCGATTAGTTCAAAAAATTGCTTTAACTGAGGATATTCTTGTGGGGAAAAATCTGTCTTTGTTATGAAAATATCGCTTCTTAAATTAATGGTATTACCATTTTGACTTATATGATATATAAATTGACCATTATCACCCGGTAACTTTATAAGTGCACTTTCGGGCAATTCAGCTGTATATCCTTCAGGAATTGTAAAAGTTGAAAACAATCTGTAATTCTGCTGATAAGCAAAATCTATTGGTGAGAAACGATTCTCCTTTTTAAAGGGATTTTCTTTAATAGTACCAATAGTGGGAATCTCCAAGTAAATAATATCCGGACTTTCCACTTTTTTATGAACATCATACTTTATATCTACTGGCTTAGAAAGATCAATATCCGATATTTCAATATTTGTAAGTTGTCCGTTACCATAATTAGCCACTATATTTTCCTTATACTTTTCTATTGTTTCTTCATCAATTTTTTTAATGGTTTCAAAGGCTGCATAACCTTCGTCTCTTTTGGTCACATGACTTACAATTGAATCAGGGGTAATCTCAGTTTTCACCATGGTAGTATGATTGAATACAGAGTTTTGCTTTAGTTCTACCCAACTACCACCTTCTTCCGATACCAACCACCCTTTTCCATTTCTGCATCTTATTGGCAATTGACTAAATGGTAAATTACTTGCAGCATCACAAAAATATCCTTTGCCATCTATATTAATGAAAGCTATAACATAGTTGAAATCTCCGTAAGAAGGATAAATCGGGTGAACAATACCGTGTCCTCTGGTACTCAAAATAACTGGATATGCCTCAATTCCATTTTCCCGTAATGCAGCTATGAAGCTTAAATTGATATCCGCTACATTACCTTCTTTATTATTATAGGCCGTTCTACCCGCATCTTCACTTAGAAATGTATATTTTTCGTTCCAATCGAAATGATTTTGAAGATGATGATATATTTCCTTTGCTTGCTGAGTTGGGTTTTCGGAACTTAATTCTAAATCTTTAATAAATCTTCCTCTCTTTAATCTCACCCCGAATGAGTTGTTTTTACACAACTCCTCATTAAACTTAGGATAATTTCCTGCTATAATATTAACTGTTTGATTAGGGAAATTGGTAGAAACCAATTGAAATTCCAATCTACCAGGAACACTACCTTTATTGTTCATATATGGCTCGTCCTCTAAAGGCATTATATCCTTAGCAATAAAGCGATTGAAGCTACTTGTAGAAGTTAGGGTACCGCTTCCTCTATTCATTTTTCCATCAACTCCTAAATTTGACCAACTTATAGTATACTCTTCCCTTTGATTCTCCACTTCATGATCTGCAAAAACTACATTTCCTAATTGAGAGGATTGATAATTGAACCACTCCGGCAGTGTATATCTAAAATCATTTAGTGCCACAGGGATATCTTCCTGAAAACGCCATGTGGTTAAATTTGACAAATAATCAGAGGTAACTATATAAGAATAGTCAACAATTGAGCCTTCTTTTATATTAGGAATGGCAAAACTATATTCTACCCAATTATCGTTTATTCGCTTTTTAAAAACATCTCTTCTTTTGAGTTTATCACTTTCAACTTCCCCATTGACTATATTATGTGAATAAGCTTTTATGGAACCAATGTCTTCTTTTGAACCTCCTTTATCAGGTTCATATGCCCTAATTTTAATATTACCTGCATCAGCTGCATCCGTAATGCTAAATATTTTCTTTCTTACCCCAACTTCCATTCTGTATTGCCAGCCTGCATCTCTGTTATATCTGAATTTCAAATCTCCATATTTAGCAATAATCATTGAGCTTGCCTCTGGATAGAAACCGCATGAATCAATTGCCATATCTTCTTTATCTACTTTGCCGACTTTAAAGGGATATTTTTGACTTAGTGATGTAAAAGGGACAGATAATAATAGAAAAAATACTAAGTAGGGAAATTTTTGCATAGTTGAATTTTTAAGATACTAAAGTAAGAGAGTTTCTTAAATTAAAAAAATGAAAGGAATTATTTTAATTTAAATAACAGATTAGTATTAAAAATTAGACTGAGAGATTCTCCTGTAGCGCACATTGTGAAGCAAAACACGTGAATGCACCAACAAAGGGATATTGTTAACTAAACAACCATTAGTTAATACCGCAGAAGATTGTTTTTGGACGAAATTCAAAATCATTTCACATACCAGCTGATTTAAACTTAAAATCCTTCAAGCTCACCTCTGTTTTATTAATAGCACTTTGAAGTGCCGCTCCAGAAGCGAAGGTGGCTTGTTCCACATATCGCGTTTCAACAGAAAAATCAAATGATTTATCTTTAAAACACCAGGGGTCAATATTTAATCTATTTTTTTCATCCTTACTCACAGAAAATGTTTTATTGTTAATACTCTTATTAACTTCTAATCTCCTACCTTTTTCAGGTACTTCATCTTTGCAAAGGATTAAAGAAAGGCGATCGCTAAATCTTAGGATTTGATAGTATTCGTTTAACTTTTCCTCGGTAATTTCAAATTTCTTCAAAGTCCTTTTTCTGAATTTTGCCCCTTCCCTTAAAAAAGCTTGCATCTCTTTACCTACTTCATTCTTATTGTAAAGGAAATCTAAATGACAGGAAATTAAGAGTGCAATCCATCGGGACTTATTCATGGCAAGCTCCATTAATCCCCGCGCTCTTTTCACTACGCTGCTTTGAGGTTCTGACTTACTTAATGAGAAATCCATTGGCAAACCTGCATCCGATAAACAAGATTGTATATCTAAATCTATTTGTTTGTCATCATGTTCAATAATGGCAGTGAGAGTCTCTACCCATTGCTTGGGTCGGAATTGTGGATGTATCTGTGAAGCAATTCGTCCTGCCAACAATCCGTGCGCATATTGGGAGATAATTTCCCAACCTTTATTTGTGGTATTTACGATCATAATTATAATTTTTGGTTAAATCAAGGAAGTAATTTAGACTTAATTGATAGCTTATAATCACTTACGTAAATGAATAGTTATATACTGTAAATTCTAAAGTTTAAATAGAGAAATGGCTTTATTAGGACTACTATCATAACAAAAATTCTAGAAAGTTTAATGTCAGCCAGAGGCTGACCAGCCTCTGGCTGGCTTCCACCCTCCATGCCTACGCTGGCCCGCTAAACTTTCCTCCCACCCGCTTTTCCGAGTTCCTCGGAAATGGTCGATTCAATTTTTTTCTTTTTTTATAACAAACTTCACGTTATCTCTTTTAAAATCCGACTCTAATATCTAGAATACATAATAGCTTAAACAAACATTCTTAAGCTATTGAAATTATCATCCAATTAATTAATACCTTTGCGGCTTAATTTGATTATATATGATTTCAGTAGATGCAGTAGGCGTTGAATTTAGTGGTTCCACCTTATTTAATAACATTACTTTTAATATTAACGAAAATGACCGCATTGCCTTGATGGGTAAAAATGGTGCAGGCAAATCGACTTTACTCAAAATAATTGCTGGCGCTAATAAACCTACTTATGGTAAAATTTCTGCTCCAGGAGATGCCATTATCGCCTACTTACCTCAACATTTATTAACTGAAGATGACACTACTGTTTTTGGGGAAGCCTCTAAAGCATTCGCTGCCATTTTAGAAATGAAAAATCAAATGGAGTGGTGTAATCAGCAATTGGAAACACGAACTGATTATGAGTCTGACGAGTACAGTAAGATTATCGAGCAAGTTTCTGAACTCAGCGAAAAATATTATAGCATTGATGATATCAATGTGGATGCTGAAGTGGAGAAAACCTTATTGGGTTTAGGCTTTGTAAGGTCAGATTTTGATCGCTCTACTGCGGAATTCAGTGGTGGATGGCGAATGAGAATTGAATTAGCCAAAATACTATTGAAAAAACCTGATTTAATCCTTTTGGATGAGCCTACAAATCATTTAGATATTGAATCCGTGCAATGGCTGGAAGATTTTTTAACCACTAACGCCAAAGCTGTGATGGTGATCAGCCACGATAAAACCTTTGTGGATAATTTAACCAATCGCACTATAGAAATTACCCAGGGCAAAATTTACGATTATAAAACCAATTATTCTCATTATTTAGAACTCCGCAAAGAAAGAAGAGAACAACAACAAAAACATTTTGATGATCAAGCGAAACAGATAGCCGATATTCAACAATTTATAGATCGTTTTAAAGGCACCTATTCCAAAACCCTCCAAGTACAATCACGTGTGAAAATGCTAGAGAAAATGGAAATAGTGGAAGTTGATGAAGTGGACACCGCTGCATTGAATTTGAAGTTCCCCCCTGCTCCACGCTCGGGGAATTATCCAGTAATTGCCGATGGTTTGAGTAAAACTTATGGTGATCATGTTGTTTTCAAAGATGTTTCCCTGACCATATCCAGAGGTGAAAAAATTGCTTTTGTGGGTAAAAACGGTGAAGGTAAATCCACCTTAGTAAAAGCCATTATGGGTGAAATCGATTTTGACGGTGAATTGCAAGTAGGTCATAATAGTATGATTGGCTACTTTGCCCAAAATCAAGCGGCTTTATTAGATGGCGATCTGACTGTCTTCCAAACCATTGACAATATTGCTAAAGGAGATGTAAGAACTAAAATTAAAGATATGTTGGGGGCTTTTATGTTTAGTGGTGATGCTCTTGACAAAAAGGTGAAAGTACTTTCAGGTGGAGAACGCACTAGATTGGCTTTGATTAAATTACTACTTCAGCCAGTTAATTTGTTAATACTGGATGAGCCTACCAACCATCTGGATATCAAAACAAAGGAGATTTTAAAAGATGCCTTGAAAGCTTTTGAGGGGACTATGATACTAGTTTCTCACGACAGGGATTTTCTTGATGGCTTAGCCAATAAAGTGTTTGAATTTGGTAATAAAAGAGTTAAAGAGCATTTT
>NZ_JAGXGF010000028.1 GCF_024636815.1 Marivirga sp. | reverse complement strand
TGGCAAGATACAGAAGCCAGATTATCTAATATAATTGCGCAAAATCAAAGCATGGCGCAGCAATATAATGTGGTAAAAAACCAGATGGAACAATATGCCGGGAATATCGAAATTCTGAGACAACCGGGAATAGAAACTGTTCCAATGAAAGGATTGGATATTTCACCAGAAGCACAAGCTTTTGTGCATTGGAATAAGAAAACCAATGAGGTATTCTTAAATGCTAAGAAAATGCCATCCAACGATATCGATAATCAATATCAACTTTGGGCGATAGTAGATGGAGCTCCGGTAGATATGGGAGTATTTGATGTAGCTGGTGATATGACTAGCCTACTAAAGATGAAAACTACCTCGAAAGCTTCTGCTTTTGCTGTAACCCTCGAGCCTAGAGGAGGAAGCGAAAATCCTACCATGGAGAAAATGTATGTGATTGGTCAGATCTAATTACGAATTTGGGAATTACGAATTACGAATTGGCGGTCTCATCAGACAGTATCGTCCATTCTAAATTCACATGATTTATCAGTCTTTTTCCAATTATTAAATTGTGGAATGATGGATTATAAACAACAAAAACTTTCTGAAAATTGGAATGCCCTAATTATTAATTATTAATTCGTAATTATTAATTACTTCTTGCTTGCATTAAAGAGCTTTTGCTTTTCGTCTTTGCTAAGGCTTTCATAACCCTTTTCAGAAATTTTATCCAAGATTCTATCAATTTCTTCTTGTTCTGTAGTGGTTGAGGCAGATGAGTATTTACCACTGCTTTTAGCTGCTCCTGCAGTTTGTTTCTTTTTATAAGTTACTTTAATTTTAGGCTTAGATTTAAATATACTTTGAATAAATCCTAACGTCATTTGAATCCATAAACCGAAATCTGTTCCAGCTTGTAAACCTCTTACATATAAAAATCCAATTCCCGCACCTCCTAAATGTGCTAAATTTCCACCTGCATTTGGACCGGCTGAATTTAATAAAGATAGAACGATGTAAACTGCTACTATATATTTGATTTTTACAGGGCCAATAAAAATAAGATGAAATCTGTGGTCTGGAAGCAATGTTGCAGCTGCAGTAGCTACTGCATAAACTGCTGCAGATGCACCTACCATACCGCTCGTAGTTCTTTCTGCTAAAAAGGGAATTAGGTTATAAGCTAATATAAAAATAACAGCACCGGCTAAAGCTCCTAAAACATATAAATTAACAAGCTTTGCACTTCCAAGATATTGCGATATCAGCATTCCGAACCAGTATAGCACTAGCATATTCATTAAAATATGAAAGAAGCCTGCATGAGAGAAAGCGTAGGTTATGATGGTCCAAGGTCGGTAAATAAACCTCTCTAAATCTGGTGGAATAGTAAATTGTGCATCAACTACAGCATAAAGCCCCTCAACACCTGAGAATTTACCAATCAATGCTAATAAACCCAATCCTACAAAAACCACTGCGTTGATAATGAACAACTGATTTAATGCATTATTGGGCCTTTTGAAATTTTGTTTTAACTCATCGAAAAATCCTGCCATCTTCTTTAATAAAATCTTGTATTATCTTTCTGCCAAATCTTTAGCAGAACAAACGCTATCAACATGCCTCCTAAGTGGGCGTAATGCGCTACATTATCTCCCGGAACATTTTGTATGCCTGCATATAACTCATATAAACCGTAGAAGGTTACAAGGTATTTGGCTTTGATAGGTATAGGCGGAAATAGTAAAAACAATTCTGTATTCGGAAATAGAAAGCCAAAAGCAAATAAAATCCCGAACACAGCTCCGGAAGCACCTATAAGTGGAACATTTCCTTGAAAACGAACTACTTCTTTTACTCTCTGAATACTACCATCAATATATTCTTGCTTGCTAGGGTTTTCTCCATATGCATCAATAAAATCATACCATTGTCTGTAAGCATATCCAGCATTTTCTTGCACAAAAGAGACAAAACCTTCATAGTTCGGGTTTTCGATATATTGCTCAGCAGCACTTTCCAATTGTTGCATTTCAATGAAATTCACAACTCCATAAAGAATACCAGCTCCAACACCAGTCACCATATAAAAAATAAAGAATTTTTTTGCGCCCCAGTAACGCTCTAGCATGGGGCCAAAAATAAATAGGGCAAACATATTCCCTAATAAATGCCCAAACCCAGCATGCAGGAACATATAAGTGATAAACTGAAAAGGCTGAAAGGATTCCGCAAAAATATAGCGTAAACCAAAATATTTAGCCAATTCAAAATTCATGAAAGAAGGAATTAGCAATAAAGCTATATTTATTAATAGTAGGTTTTTAACAACCGGAGTAAGTCTTGCGAACATAAATTTATACTATATAATTTCTATAATTTATTAGGATAGCTTCTCACTAATTGAAGAAGCTTGCAATTTTATTAAGGTCAAAAATAATAAAAGTTGAGTTACCCGAAGGCGCATAATTGGGATTTTGACAAGCAAAAAGTTTATCAATCAAGGCATTCATTTCTTCGGAATTCAGCTTATGTCCTGCTCTTATAGCGGACCTTTTCGCCAAAGAACGGGCAATATTTTCATTTTTCGATACGCTCAATACATTTTTATTATGTTTAAATTGGTCAATCAGCCCTTCAAAAACTGATTTAACGGAGGTATCTGTCAATTCAGTTGGCGCACCATTAATCACCACGGTGTCTTTTCCAAATGATGAAATCACAAATCCCAAAGCTTTCAACTCCTCCTCCATGTCCATCACCAAAGCATAATCTGGTGCTGATAATTGTATTTGCTCAGGAAAAAGAAATTGCTGTGAACTTCCATCATTGTTTTGCAAATGACGATTGAATTTTTCAAATAAAATTCGCTCATGTGCCGCTTGCTGATCAACCAGCATTAGACCTGATTTCACTTGAGTAGCAATATATTTTTGATGTATTTGAAAAATACTGGTTTTGGCTTCTATCCATTCAGTTTGAGGAGTAGTGCTTTGATTTCCTTCATTAATTGCACTGCCAAAAGTCATCGACTGCTGACTTTCGTCAGTAAAATCATCCTTATCTTCTTCCTTAGTTATCTTATCGCTCAACTCCTGGAAATTAGACAGAATCTTATCCCACTCCCCATCATTATCTTTTGGTTGCTTAAACTTTTGATAATTGGATGTTTTGGTAGCAAAATCATCTATCCTATTTCTTCTGGGCGCATTAAAACTGAAATTTACATCGCTATCAAAATCCAATGCAGGTGCTACATTATGCGCTCCTAAAGCTTGCCGTATAGCAGCAGCTAAAATTCCATACACCATGCGCTCGTCATCAAACTTGATTTCTGTTTTGGTAGGATGAACATTTACATCAATTCTTTTAGGATCAATTTCCAAACATAACACATAAAAGGGATGTGATTCTTTACCCAATAATCCTTCGAAGCCATTCACTACAGCATGATGTAAATAACCACTTTTGATATAGCGGTTATTCACAAAGAAAAACTGCTCGCCACGGGTTTTCTTAGCAAATTCAGGCTTTCCGATATAGCCATAAATTTTCAATTGGTCGGTAGTTTCTTCACAAGCCACCAATTGCTCTTGATAATTCTTCCCAAATAAACCTACGATTCGTTGACTCAGTTTACCTGCATTCAGTTGGTAAACATCCATGTCATTTTGATGCAGACTGAAAGCCACTTGAGGATTAGCCAGTGCCACACGGTGAAATTCATCTATGATATGACGCATTTCAACCGGATTTGATTTTAAGAAATTACGTCTAGCAGGAACATTATAAAAAAGATTTTTTACTGAGATGGTAGTGCCGCCCGTATGAGCAGTATGAGTTTGATTTTTGACTTCCGAAGCTTCAACCTGAAGTAAAACACCAAGCTCTGCATCAGCAGTTTTAGTTTTAAGTTCAACTTGAGAAACAGCCGCTATAGAAGCCATGGCTTCTCCCCTGAAGCCCATTGTTTTCAATGCAAATAAATCGTCTGATTTTCGAATTTTAGAAGTAGCATGACGCTCGAAACACATTCTGGCATCTGTTTCGGACATCCCCATACCATCGTCAATCACCTGAATGAGTTGCTTCCCGGCATCTTTCACCACCAATTTTATCTTACTGCTTCCAGCATCGATGGAATTCTCAAGTAACTCCTTCACCACAGAAGCCGGTCTTTGGACTACCTCTCCTGCAGCAATTTGATTAGCAATTGCATCAGGCAATAACTGTATTATATCGGACATTTACTTTTTTATGTGGATTCTAAAATCTAATTACACAAAATTTGCTATTGGCATTAAAGGTTTAATAATCACCCTTATTTTTCGTGCTATTGCCTAATAGACTCTATTTTTTCCTTCTTCTTAAAATTATGTATAATGGAATTAAAAGCAATAAAGCAAAATAAACATTCGCTCCATACATCAAATACCCACCAATAGAGACTCCTACAATTAAAATCATCAAAAACTGAAATAAATCGGCAGAGCGATTAGAGCCTCTTCTGGCTTTATAAGCCTCTCGGATGCTTTCCGCTTTCCCGCCATTGCTTTCGTTTTTCAATTCTTGTCTTATTCTATTGGTTCTTTTTTCTAAATCCTCTTTTATAGGGTCATAGTATCTGGGTTGTATTTCAAACCTTTGATAGCCCGGTAATCTAAATATGGATGGAAATTTCATAATTACTTATTTATATGAATAAAGGAACGAAGCTATCGTTATGTAAGTTTACATAGCAATCTGCTATTATGATTTCAATTAAATTCAACAAATTAGCAAACTATTAACAATATAAAGGAAATCATCTTTCTCAGAAGCAAACTTAATGTTAATTTAGCTTTTATCATAAATTCAAAACTACCACATGTTTAAAAAAGTTTTATCCCTTTCATTTCTGTTCATTTTTTCATTTGCAAGCTTGCTTGTAGGGCAAGAAAAACCATATCCGCAATGGGTTGAGAAAATCTATAAGGAAATGAGCCAGGAAGAAAGGATTGGACAACTTTTTATGGTGGCAGCTTACTCCAATAAAGATGAACAACATCTCAAAAACCTATCTCTTCTTATAGAAAATTATCATATAGGGGGCTTAATATTTTTTCAAGGTGGACCTGCCAGGGAAATCAATATGACCAACCGACTGCAAGCCAAATCCAAAATTCCGTTGTGGATAGGAATGGACGCGGAATGGGGATTAGGAATGCGATTGGACAGCACTATGAATTTCCCTAAACAAATGACGTTAGGGGCCATTCAAAATAATGATTACATCTATAATATGGGAGCAGAGATTGCTCGTCAAGCTAAATTAATTGGCGTTCATGTCAATTTTGCCCCGGTGGTGGATGTCAATAACAATATTAAAAATCCAGTGATCGGAAATCGGTCTTTTGGTGAGGATAAAGAAAATGTAGCACAAAAAGGAGTTGCCTATATGAAGGGAATGCAAGAAAATGGGCTCTTGGCCAATGCAAAACACTTCCCTGGGCATGGAGATACTGATTCCGATTCTCACATGACTTTACCCGTTATCAACCACAGTGCAGAAAGGCTTGATGAAATAGAATTATACCCTTTCAAAAAGCTAATTGAGAATAATGTCAACAGCATGATGGTGGCTCATTTACATATTCCTGCTTATGACAACACGCCTAACAAAGCCACTACCCTATCCAAAAATGTGGTAACCGATTTATTAAAAGAAGAATTAGGCTTTGATGGATTGATATTCACAGATGCTTTGAATATGAAAGGCGTAAGTGATTTTTATGAGCCCGGAGAAACAGATTTATTAGCCTTTAAAGCAGGTAATGATGTTCTTCTTTTCCCTATGAATGTTCCCAATGCCATCAAAATGATAAAAGATGCCATTAAAAAGAAAGAGATACCAGAAGAAAGATTAGAAGAAAGTGTTAAGAAAATCCTGCATGCTAAATATAAATTAGGACTTCATAAAGGCTTTGACAAATTAGACCCCAAGAATATACATGAAAGACTCAATTCTTCGGATGCAAAAAATCTAAATGAAAAACTATATGCCGAAGCAGCCACTTTAGTAAAAAATAAAAAAGGTTTTCTTCCTATCCATATTTTGGACACCACCAATTTTGCATCACTATCCTTGAGAGGAAATAGTAATAGTACCTTTCAACACTATTTAAATAAATATGCTGATTTCACTCACTATCATTTACCTAAAGAAAATATGGATTTGGGTGATTACAGTCAGCTGATGAATCAGTTAAGCCAGTATGAAACTGTGGTAGTCGGTTTGCACGGAATGAATAATTCGGCTTCTAAAAGATTTGGTTTAAAATCTGAAGACTTACTTTTCCTTCAAAATTTATCCGAGCAAGCAAATGTGGTTTTAACTGTTTTTGGAAATGCTTACAGCTTAAAATACCTGCAATCATTCCAGCATGTCTTGATGATGTATGAGGACAATGAAATCACTCAAAAATTAGCTCCTCAAATGATTTTTGGAGCAAAACCAACTAAAGGAAAATTACCCGTTTCCGTATCCCCCGATATGAAAGCAGGAACAGGCATCAATACCAAAACTCTTAATAGATTTGGTTATAGCAACCCTTTGGATGTGGGCATGGATCCAAAAATACTGGCCGAGATTGACGCTATCGCACAAGAAGCTATCGATACTGAAGCTACTCCAGGTGGACAAATCCTGGTAGCTAAAGATGGTCAAATCGTCTATGAAAAAAACTTTGGGTATCAGACCTATCATAAATATTCTAAAGTGGAAGATGAAACCATTTATGATTTAGCATCCATCACAAAAGTGGGGGCTACTTTGCAAAGTATTATGTTTTTATATGACAGAGGAATCATCGATTTAGATAAAAAAATTAGTACTTATCTGCCGGAGCTTAAAAAGAGCAATAAGCAAAATATGACCTTGCGAAATATTTTAACCCACCAAGCCGGCTTGATTCCATATGTCCCATTTTGGAGGCAAACCCACGATATGTTTGGATTGAAAACACCATTGTACCAAAATCATGAGGCTTCTCTATACCCTAACCAATTGGCTTCAGGGCTCTATGGTCATCAAGTATTAGGAGATTCTATTTGGCAGTGGGTAATTGATTCAGAATTACTTGAAAAGCCCAGATGGCAAAAGAATTATGATTACCGCTATTCGGATATGGGGTATTATATCATGCAAAAAATCAGTGAGCGCATGACCAATATGAGTTATGAAGAATTTTTACATGAGAATTTTTATAAACCTATGGGCATGACCACTATGGGCTTTCTCCCTTTATGTCATTTTCCTGAATCAAGGATTGCACCAACGGAAAATGACCTGACTTTTAGAAATGATTTAATAAAGGGCTGGGTGCACGATCAGGGAGCTGCAATGATAGGAGGAGTGGCCGGACATGCAGGCCTTTTCAGCAATGCAAAAGACCTTGCCATATTAATGCAAATGAATTTGTGGGACGGAACATATGGTGGAGTTAGATATTTCAGTAAAGGAACCGTCCCCTATTTCACCAGAAAACAATTTAATGAAAACAGAAGAGGTTTAGGCTGGGACAAGCCTGTTGAAGAAGAAGGACCCTCTCCTACTTCACACTATGCTTCCCCTTTAACTTTTGGTCATACAGGCTTTACAGGTACTGCAGCATGGGCTGACCCTGAATTTGGTTTGGTCTATATTTTCTTATCTAACAGAGTATATCCTGATGCCAATAATAGGAAATTGATTACTTCCAATATCAGAACAAGAATAATGGATGTAATCTATCAATCAATTTTTGAATATGAATCTGAACAGGAAGAGTATGTGAATTAATGATCTCAATTCTAAAATTTTAAACATAATCAGAGACCATTACGTTGTACATTTCATCTTTTAAAGAATTACTACTTAACAAATAAATAAATGAATATAGGTATTGTTTGCTATCCTACCTTTGGAGGAAGCGGGGTTGTGGCTACAGAATTAGGAAAAGCTTTAGCTAAAAATGGACATAATGTTCATTTTATCACTTACTCTCAGCCTACCCGTTTAGACTTTTTTAATGAAAATTTATTTTATCACGAAGTAGATATAAGAACTTATCCTCTATTTCAATACCCCCCTTATGAGTTGGCATTAGCCAGTAAAATGGTGGATGTAGCACAGCATGAGAAATTAGATTTATTGCATGTTCATTATGCAATTCCACATGCATCAGCTGCCTACATGGCAAAACAAATACTTAAGGAAAAAAATATAAACATTCCTGTTGTAACCACACTTCATGGTACTGACATCACTTTGGTTGGGAAAGACCCGTCTTACGAGCCAGTAGTGACCTTTAGTATCAATAAATCGGATGGTGTTACCGCTGTATCTGAAGATTTAAAAAAGGATACCTTAGAGCATTTTGATATCTATCAGCATATAGAAGTAATTCCTAACTTCATTGATTTAAATAGATTTAAAAGACAGAAAAAGGACCATTTCAAAACAGCTATTTGTCCTAATGGTGAAAAACTGATGGTGCATACTTCCAATTTCCGAAAGGTAAAAAGAGTGGAAGATGTTATTCATGTTTTCAATAATGTTAGAAAAATAATACCTGCAAAATTATTATTAGTGGGTGATGGTCCTGAAAGAATCAAAATGGAAAAACTTTGTCGTGAATTAGGCACTTGTGAAGATATCCGTTTCTTAGGGAAAATGGATGCAGTTGAAGAAGTTTTATCAGTTAGCGACCTATTTTTAATGCCATCAGAAAAAGAAAGTTTTGGATTAGCCGCATTGGAAGCTATGTCTTGTGAGGTTCCTGTTCTTTCTTCTAATGCTGGTGGAATTCCTGAATTAAATATTGATGGGGTAACTGGTTTCACTTGTAATGTTGGAGATGTTAAAGATATGACTGAGAAAGCATTATATATTTTAGCTGATGAAAATTTAGATAAATTTAAATCTGCCGCACTTGAACGAGCTAAGAAATTTGACATCACAAATATTCTACCTCTTTATGAAAATTTCTACAATAAAATATTGAATAAAGAATTTGCCGAAAGATCGTCATAATTTATTCTTGTGGAACAAATCCTCGACTTAGTCGTTTAAATTCCATAGTTAATCGATGAACAGCTTTTTTATAAATTGTCACTTTTAATAATTATGGAAATAGCAGAAGACAGAAAAATCAAGGGTTCTGGAACAAAAAACTTATTTGAGAACCCTATACTAGAAAAATTAACTAGAAGTCATTTTTCAATTCCTTTAAGCATTTTAGCTATCATTTCAATATCTCTTGCGTATTTATCTTTTACGCAATTCAATATTGAAGTAGGAACTTTTGCAATACTATTTATAATAGGATTTTTCAGCTGGACCTTAGGAGAATATTTAATACACAGATATGTTTTCCACATGGATAATGATAAAAGATGGAAAAGGTGGGTCACTTATACTTTCCATGGGATTCACCATGAATATCCTAAAGACAAAGATAGAATTGTAATGCCTCCAGCAGGTGCAATATTAATTAGCAGTATTATTTTTGGTGGATTTTGGCTAATACTTCAAGAGTATGCTTTTGCCTTTGTGCCAGGGTTTTTAATAGGCTATTTGGCTTATGCTTTTGTACATTATGCGATACATGCCTATCAGCCACCCAAAAATTTTTTAAAATGGTTATGGATTTATCACAGTATTCATCATTACAAACATCCTGACCAATATTTTGGAGTTTCAACTCCTATCTGGGATTATGTTTTTAATACTTCCCCTAAAAAGAAAAAATAATGGCATCAGTTAGTGTTTTAGGGTGCGGTTGGTTAGGATTTCCTCTCGCAAAAAAATTAGTGAATGAAGGATATGAAGTAAAAGGAAGTACAACCACATCTTCAAAAATGCAGGAACTAAAAAAAGCTGGAATAAATACTTTCAACATACATTTACCTAATGATAATTTAAGTTCAGAATTCTTTAAGTCCGATTATTTAATCATCAATATACCACCAAAGACTTCCAAAAAAGGGGTAGATTATCATCTTGAAAGCTTAAAATCTATATTAAAATATATTCCTCCTACTCAGAAAATAATTTATATCAGTGCTACTTCTGTTTATCCACAAGTTAATCATTCGATTGATGAAGAACATGAACTAGATCATCAATCTGAAAGAGGACAAGCCTTAATTCAGGCAGAACAATTATTACTCCATACATTTGAAGAAAGGTTAACAATAATCCGATTTGGAGGGCTCTTAGGGTATGATAGAATTCCTGGCAGATATTATTCTGGGAAAAATTTAGCTCAGCACCAGCAAAAAGTGAATTATATTCACAGGGATGATGCTGTTGGAATAATTGAGGCTGTAATCAAGCAAGATAAATGGTCAAATATTATAAATGGTATAGCCCCAAAACACCCTACCAAAAAGGAAGTATTTTTAAAAAATGCAAAAGATTTTGATTTTGAAGTTCCTATATTTGAAAATACTGAACAAGAACTCACAAACCGAATTATTAAAAGCTCTAAAATTGAATCATTATTAGATTATTCATTCATTTACCCTGACCCAATGGATTTTTTTTATACTAAATAAAGAAATGGCTTTTTAAAGATTTTATTATTTAGTATCATTCGGAAGTTTTATAATAAATTATGTGTACACTAACATATTTACCACTTTCCGAAGAACAATATATTTTAACGACTAATCGTGATGAAAGTCCGGATAGAGGTCTTGCAGGCTTCCCCTCTTATCATCATATGGAAGGTAAAAATATTGTTTTCCCTCAAGATCCGAAAGCTGGGGGAACTTGGGTTGCTACTTCCGATAATGGTATCAGTGTATGTTTATTAAATGGAGCTAATCAACCGCATGAATATAATCCTCCCTACAGAATGAGTAGAGGAATGGTAGCAATGGAAGCCATTGAATGTATCAAGCCAGACGAATTTTTCAAAAACTACGATTTCACAGATATAGAGCCATTTACAATGGTTGTACTTTTTCATGACCCAATACTGAAAATTTTAGAATTCAAATGGGATGGTAAAAACACATCCTTAGAAGAGAAGGACCCTAAAAAACCACAAATATGGGCCTCAGCCCAACTTTACAAGAAAAAATCAATTCAGAACAGAAATGAATGGTTTCAAAAATGGTTGAAAGAAAATAAAGAATATACTGTTGAAGCTATCAGAGAGTTCCATCGAACCGCTGGTTCAGGTGATTTAAAGAACGATATGGTGATGGACAGAGGAGAAGTTAGAACTGTAAGTATTACCAGTATATGTTCATTAAAGGGAATAGTAAACATGGCTCATCATAATTTAATGGAGAATGGACGCCAGGAAATAAGCTTATCCCAACATGTGAATCAGGAATTCTCACATCATATATTATAATAGCTTTTCATAATTAATTCTTAAATTCTTTTAGATCTGATTTTAGGTCTTTAGAGAATCTTAATTTCAATTCCAATAAATTTAATGTGATTCCAGTAACATTCAGCTTCTCATATTAGTTAAGAAAGAATATGTTAGGTTACAGATTCACAAAATATTTAGCCCATAAAGATTTATCAGACACCACCTTTGATCAATTATTCAAAGTATTCAACGAATTACTGATCACAACCGGTGGTGATGTTAGCGAAGCACTAAACTGGCTGACCAATATTGATAAGCAATACAACATCACAGATGGTCAGTATGGAATGGGCGATTTCATAGAAGATTTAAAAAGCAAAGGGTTTATTTCGGATAATACTCCAGATGGTTCTTTTAAAGTTACAGCCAAAACGGAGCAGAATATTCGAAAAAATGCTTTAGAAGAAATATTTGGCAAACTTAAGAAATCAGGAAAAGGAGAACATAAAACCAATTTCACTGGCTTAGGTGAAGAACCAGGCACTGATAGAAGGAATTATGAATTTGGTGATTTATTGCACCAAATTTCCATGACCGATTCCTTAAGAAATGCACAGATCAATCATGGATTAGGCGATTTTATGCTTACCGAAGATGATTTAGAAGTAGTGGAAAGTGAATATAAAACACAAACATCTACTGTTCTAATGATTGATATTTCGCATTCTATGATTCTTTATGGGGAAGACAGAATTACCCCTGCCAAGAAAGTAGCTATGGCTTTAGCTGAACTCATCACCAAAAAATATAAAAAAGATACGCTAGATATCATTGTTTTTGGAAACGATGCCTGGCAAATTCAAATAAAAGATTTGCCTTATCTGCAAGTTGGACCTTACCATACTAATACTATAGCTGGGTTAGAGTTAGCTATGGATCTATTGAGGAGAAGGAAAAATAAAAATAAGCAAATTTTCATGATTACAGACGGTAAACCGACTTGCATGAAACAAGGCATCAAGTATTATAAAAACAGCTTTGGTCTTGACCCGAAAATATTAAATAAAACACTCAATCTGGGGGCTCAGTGCAAAAGATTGAATATTCCTATTACTACCTTTATGATAGCCTCAGATCCTTATTTGCAGGAGTTTGTGAAAGAATTCACAACCGTAAATAATGGAAATGCATATTACAGTAGTCTGCAGGGATTAGGCAATCTAGTGTTTGAAGATTACAAAAGAAATAGAAAAAAAAGATACTGAAAATAACAATATGAGCTACGATAAACTCACTACGCAAGATAAATTAAAAATTACCACGCTTAAAGAATTAATGGAAAGTGGTTATCAACCAAAAGCTGTGAAGGAAGAACTCAGACAAAATCTCATTAAAAAAATGAAAGCTGGGGAAAATGTATTCGAAGGCATTTGGGGTTATGAGGATACTGTTATTCCTGATATTCAAAGAGCAATTTTATCTCGTCATAATATCAATCTATTAGGCTTAAGAGGGCAGGCAAAAACAAGAATAGCCCGTATGATGACTCTATTACTTGATGAGTATATTCCGGTTCTTAAGGGTTCTGAATTGAATGATGACCCAATGCAGCCAATATCCAGACAAGCTTCGGACATTCTGGAAGAAAAAGGTAATGATGCACCAGTTGCCTGGATGCACAGAGATGAACGATATACTGAAAAATTAGCAACTCCTGATGTATCTGTAGCCGATCTTATTGGGGATGTGGATCCCATAAAAGCGGCTACATTAAAACTGCCTTATTCCGATGAGCGCGTTATTCATTATGGTTTAATACCTCGTTCGCATAGAGGAATATTTGTAATCAATGAGCTACCCGATCTGCAAGCCAGAATTCAAGTTGCTCTGTTCAATATTTTGCAGGAAGGTGATATTCAAATCAGAGGTTTCAAATTAAGATTACCATTAGATTTACAATTTGTATTCACTGCTAATCCTGAAGATTATACCAATAGAGGTAGTATCATTACTCCTTTGAAGGATAGAATAGATGCCCAAATAATCACACACTATCCGGAATCCATTGAAATAGGAAGAAAAGTCACAAATCAGGAAGCGGCTATTAAAGAAGAACAAATTGAGGCAGTAGAAGTAAATGATCTTTCAAAAGATTTGATTGAACAAATAGCCATAGAGGCCAGAAATAGCGAATATATAGATGAAAAAAGTGGTGTCTCCGCTAGATTAACGATTTCAGCATATGAGAGCTTAATAAGTGCTGCCGAACGGAGATCATTGATTAACAATGAGCAAAAAGTATTTGTAAGAATGTCTGATTTTACGGGAGTTGTACCTGCCATCACAGGAAAGGTAGAATTAGTGTATGAAGGCGAGCAAGAAGGACCTGGTATAGTTGCACAAACCTTAGTAGGCAAAGCCATACGCTCTCAGTTTGACCAATATTTTCCAAACCCGGAGGAATTAAGAAAAGACAGAGAAAAGAAAAATCCTTATAGACCTATTAGCAAATGGTTTAGTGATGGGAAAAAAATTGATCTTTTCCATGACGATAATGAGAATGAATATAGAAAAAAACTAGAAAGAATACCTGGATTAGAAGATTTAGTAAAAACATATCACAAAAAACTAAATGAAAAAGAGGTCTATTTTATGATGGAATTTGCTTTGCATGGTATGGCGGAATATAGTTTATTGAGCAAACATGCATTAGCTACGGGACATAGTTTTAAAGACCTGCTAAGCAGTATGTTGGATTTCGAAAATTCATCTGAAGAAGATGATGATTTTAATATTTAAAATAGAATAAATAAAACAAAAAGTAGCCAAAAACCTTATTGGTGAGATAAAAGGTTCGTTTGCTGAAGCTCATCAAATTTCAAATGCTCTAAGCTTAAGTAAAAAAAAGAATCTTTAAAATCTCAAAAAACAAAGAAAAATGCTATTTATACAGATGGATTTAATCAACTTAATATATTATAAACTAATTTTTTAACCTTATGGAAGTCTTACTAACAGCTGATGGACTTATCAGTTTATTATCTCTTACCTTAATGGAAGTAGTTTTAGGTATAGATAATATAATATTTATATCAATTTTATGTAATAGACTACCTGAAAACCAACAGAAAAAAGCGAGAACCTTAGGCTTAGTCTTAGCACTATTAATGAGAATTGCACTTCTATTTGCTGTTACCTGGTTGGTTGGCTTAACAAAACCATTCTTGACAATTTTTGATTTCGCTTTTACTTACAGAGATGTAATTCTAATGGCTGGTGGATTATTCCTGATGTATAAAAGTACCACAGAAATACACCACAAGTTAGAAGGAGAAGAAACTGATGTAAAAAAATCTCCTAAAATCAGTGGTTTTACTTCCGTAATTTTTCAAATAATACTATTGGATATTGTTTTTTCTTTCGATTCTATCTTAACTGCTATTGGATTAGTCGACAGTATTTTAATCATGATTGTAGCGGTTGTAATCAGTATAGGAATAATGATTCTGGCTGCTGGCAAAATTAGTAATTTCGTAAATACTCACCCAACAGTTAAAATGTTGGCATTGTCATTTTTATTACTGATTGGTGTATTATTGCTAGTAGAGGGATTCCATGTTCACGTTCCAAAGGGTTATATCTATTTCGCAATTTTCTTCTCATTAGTAGTTGAACTTTTGAACATGCGAATGAGAAAAAGCAAAAAAAGCAAGCCCGTAAACTTAAAAGAGCGCTTTAAGGAATAAATATTAATTTTGCTTATTGCAAAGCAACTATTACCTTAGCAAGATCAATTAAGGGGTGCCTCATAATATCGGGCTGAGAACATACCCTCGACCTGATCCTGATAATGCAGGCGTAGGAATCAAATAGAGCCTATTAGGCAATTACTTGAGAAATATTTGCATTTATTTGATAATAAGCACCAAACAGCAAAATTCCGTGTAATTAACTTTTAGAATCTTCATAGAATATAGCAAATGGACATTTTAAATGAATTGTATTACGGCCTCCTCAATATGGGATGGCTCGAAGGACTAGGTGTATTTTTCGGCATCTTGTATATCTATTTTGCAGCCAAAGAAATGATCTGGTGTTGGTACGCCAGCTTGGTAAGCGTTAGTATATATTTAGTCATATGCTATCAGGTCCAACTTTATGCCGAAATGGGATTGAATTTTTATTATTTGGGCACGACCGTTTATGGCTGGTGGCATTGGCGAAATCCCAATAGAAAAGACAAGGAGCTACCCATCTCTAAGATGAAACTGAAAGAGCATGGGTTATTTATCATAAGTGGGATTCTTTTCACTTTCGGGCTTGGCTACTTTCTAGTAGAAAACACAGATGCCCAACTCCCCTATCTGGATTCATTTACTACCGTTTTTAGTGTGTTGACCACTTTATTGGTTACTCGGAAAGTATTGGAAAACTGGCTCTATTGGATAGTTATTGATGCAGTAGCAGTTTACATTTACTTCCAAAGAGAATTATATTTAACTTCACTCCTTATGGCCGCTTATGTAATCATAGCAGCAGTAGGTTATTTCAACTGGCGCAGACTTTACCATACCAAATACGCATGAAAAAAATCGCTATCATAGGGCCGGAAAGCACTGGTAAAAGCACTTTAACTAAAGGTTTAGCAGATTATTTCCAGGAACCTTTTGTCCCTGAATATGGACGTGAATACTTAAAAGAAAATGGTAGTCAATACGAGAAATCTGATTTACTAAATATCAGTAAAGGGATGCTAAATGCCGAAAAAGAGTTAGCCAAAAATGCCAAGCAATTTCTATTTTGCGATACAGATTTGATTATGATGAAAGTCTGGTATGGCGTGAAATATTGTGAATACCATCCATTTGTACTAGAAAAATTATCACAAAAGCCATATGATTATTATCTTTTGTGCACTCCAGATTTACCTTGGGAAGCAGATCCTTTAAGAGAGAATCCTAATATTAGAGCAGAACTTTTTGAACAATATCAAAAGGAATTGGAAAATTATGGATTTGAATATAGCATCATTTCAGGAAAAGCAGGTAGATTAAAAAAAGCCATTAAGGTGATTGAGAAAAATTTACTTTAGAGGAAAAGCTTGCATTCCCAACTTTTCCCTCTTATAATTGCAACATCAATAAGGGGTGCCTTAATATAACGGGCTGAGAATATACCCTGAACCTGATCTCGGTAATGCGAGCGTAGGAATTTTGAAATTAAATCAAATATATAAAATGAATGAAAAATAGGATTTACGGAACAATTGTTCTTTCGAATCCATTATAAAGATAAAGCGTATCTACGCTGGGGTGCCTTAATACAACGGGCTGAGATCATACCCAATGAACCTGATGCCGATAATGCGGTCGAAGGGATTTGGTTAAGGAAAATGAAGGAGGTAATTACCCCGCCTCCATGAGTTTCACTAACAAACAATTTAACAATGTTACAATTTACAAAAAAGTGGTTTTTATCTGCTTTGGCTGTGGTCATGAGTATTCAATTAATGGCACAAAGCAGCATTAGTGGGAAAGTAGTTTCCCAGGAAGACAATTCACCTTTGGTGGGTGCAAGTGTGGTGATAGAATCCCTTCAAAAAGGAATAGCCACGGATATTGATGGAAATTACCGCATCAATAATATTAAAGCTGGTCAATATGAATTTAAAGTTTCATATATCGGCTATAAGCAAGTAGTAAGAAAAGTAAAGGTAGAAAGTCAGGACATCACCCTTAATTTTGAACTAGAAAAAGATGCTCAACTTACAGATGAAGTAATGGTTTCTGCTACCCGAGCAGATGAAAATACACCTACTACTTTTACCAACATTAAAAAAGCAGAACTGGAAAGACAAAATCTAGGTCAAGATATGCCAATGCTGTTGAATTACACGCCTTCTATGGTGACTACTTCCGATGCTGGGGCTGGTGTTGGTTATACCGGTATGCGAATAAGAGGAAGTGATGGCACAAGAATTAATGTTACAGTAAATGGAATTCCAATAAACGATTCGGAATCACATGGAACATTTTGGGTAAATATGCCAGATTTAGCTAGCTCAGTAGATAATATCCAAATCCAAAGAGGTGTAGGAACATCCACTAACGGAGCGGCCGCTTTTGGCGCATCGGTTAATATGCAAACCTCCACTCCTTCACAAGAGGCCTTTGGGGAAGTAAATAATTCTTATGGCTCTTTTAACACAAGAAAGCACAATATAATTTTCAATTCAGGAATTACCAATAGCGGTTGGTCCTTTGAAGGACGATTATCCTCTATTCATTCTGATGGATATATAGATCGAGCTAGTTCTGACATGCAATCTTATTTCCTTTCAGGGGCTTATTATGGAGATAAAACCATTGTAAAAGCTTTGGCTTTTGGAGGAAAAGAAAAAACCTATCAAAGCTGGTGGGGAACACCTGAAGCTAGATTGGAAAATGATGTAGAGGGAATGCAAGAAGTGATTATGAATAATGGATATACGGATGAGCAAGCTGAAAATTTATTGAATTCCGGCAGAACATTCAATTATTATTTATACGATAATGAAACTGATAACTATCAGCAAGACCATTATCAACTACACCTTTCCCATCAGTTCACTAAGAATCTACAAGCTAATGCTGCTCTGCATTATACTTATGGAAGAGGCTATTATGAGCAGTACAGAATGGATGATGATTTAGCCGATTATCAATTAGATGATGTTGTAATTGGAAATGAAACCATAAGCTCCACTGATTTAGTAAGAAGAAGATGGTTGGACAATCATTTTTATGGAGTGACCTATAGTTTAAATTATCAGAAAGATGATTGGGATGTTACTTTAGGAGGAGCATATAACGAATATGATGGTGACCATTTTGGGGAAATTATTTGGGCAAGATTTGCCGGTGATTCTGAAATAAGAGAGCGTTATTATGACAATTACGGAAGGAAATACGACTTTAATACCTTCCTAAAAGCTAATTATCAGGTAGATGAAAAAATTAATCTATTTGCTGATATGCAAATCAGAAACATAAATTACGTTACGCAAGGGATTGACAATGACTTAACAACAATTGATACCGGGGGTGATTACTTTTTCTTCAACCCTAAAGCTGGTTTAACTTATAGTTTACCAGAAAATAGTCAAATATATGCTTCTGTTGCTGTAGCCAATAGAGAACCCGTCAGAAATGATTTTGTAGATGCGCCACAAGGCGTAACCCCGCAGCCTGAAACTTTATATGATTATGAAATTGGTTACAAGAAGCAAGTGAGCAATTTTAGTGCAGAAGCTATTTTCTATTATATGGATTATAAAAACCAATTAGTTTTAACTGGTGAATTAAATGATGTAGGGTCCAGTATCAGAACCAATGTGGAAAACAGCTATAGATCAGGAATCGAATTGATTGGGGCTTACCAATTAAATCAACAATGGTCTGTTGGAGGGAATGCCACTTTCAGCCAAAATAAAATCTCGAATTTCACTGAGGTAATTTATGATTATGGTGAAAATTGGGATGAATTTAATATCATTGAAAATGAATATACTGATACCGATATCTCATTCTCTCCAAACATCATAGCCGCAGGAGAAATCAATTATCAACCTGTAAGAGGCTTGAAATTTACGCTTCTCGGCAAATATGTAGGTAAACAATACTTGGATAATACCTCAAATGATGAGAGAGCTTTAGATCCTTACTTTGTAAGCGATTTTGTAGGAAGCTATCAGTTTAGCTTACCATTCTTAAAAACAGCTGAATTAAAATTGATGGTAAATAATATTTTCAATGAAATGTATTCTTCAAATGGTTATACTTTTGGATATAATGCCGGAACATATTCAGTAAGAGAGAATTATTTATATCCTCAGGCAGGTACTAACTTCTTGTTAGGCTTGAATTTGAGATTCTAAGAAGAATTGATCTTGAAAAGTTAAATTACTTCATTCAGACCTGTCAGGTTTAACTACTCGAAAAGAGTTGAATATTAATACTTTAAGTATTTCTATTTTGAAACAAACCTGACAGGTCTCTTATAAGGCTTTCTATCACTCTGAAAATTCCAATTATGACTAATAAACCATTTATCCCCTTTTATGACATCAAAAAATATCCCGATGAGGTTTTGGTAGTAGATGCTCACCACCCTCAAGGATTTGATTTATCACATTGGAGAGGAGCGCCTGTTCCAAAAGATTGTGAGGCAGATACCAGCACAGAAATTGTATTAAAAGCAATTCAAAACAAACTACCAGAATTAGATAAAGAATATGTCACCAACAATCATTATGATATCGATGGTTTTTTAGGTGTTTGGGCTGTTTTCCATCCAGAAAAAGCCTTAGAGCATTATAATTTATTAACTGAAATGGCTCAAATTGGAGACTTCAGAGAGATAAATTTTGACTATTCTGACTGGAAAAAAGCTTTAAAATTAGTCTGCTGGCTGAATAAAGAGGAAGCAGATTTATTCTATCCACCATTTGGGGCTCCTGAAATTGCAGAAAAAGAAATGGAAGCTTGTGTCCCTAAATACCTTCACTTCCTAGATGCTTTTAGTAATGTAATTGATTTACCAATAGAAGAAGTTCCTGATACTAAAGAATACAGTTTAGTATTAAGTCATCTTGGGAAAATCACTCAGCAGGCAACACTGGAAGATATCAGAATGCAGATTGTGCATGCGGAAGAACCACTGCATTATTATGCATTTTACAGCCAAAGCCAATCCGCTGATATAGTTATGAGTATTTACCCTGACAATAGATATGAATTAGAGTTTAAATACACTACTTGGATCAATACCACTCGCCAGCATTTTCCTAGAATCAGTATGGAAAAACTTTGCGATCAATTGAATGAACTTGAAAAAAGCGAAAAAAAATGGGAGGCCGAGCATTTCACAGATACAGCCCCTATTCTTCGCTTGAAAGGAGAAAAATTAAGCAAGAAAGAGCGTTTTCAAAGTCCTTGTTTCAGACCTATATTTTCATCAACTATTAGTGCTGAAGATTTTCGAAATATTTGTATTACCTATTTCAGAAAGCATTATAAAACACTTTCAAAAGGGGAAACGCTGAATTGGAAAGAAGTTAGGAAGTTGAATGAGAAAATATTTGAGTAAGCTTCTCATGAAAATTGCTCTTTCTTATTAAAACTCAAGCCTTTTGTTTTCAAATTTTCTTTTACTCTTTTTTTCTTAATAAAAAAGAAACAAAAAACCTTCCAAGTTATGAAAAGTTGGAAGGTTTAAAATCTTGTTTCTACTAAATCAAATTACTCTTTTTCCTCTCCTTTCTTTTCTTCACCTTTAGCAGTCAAAACCTCAGGTGCTTCTTTTAATAAAGTATTATACCAGGTCACTAATTTCTTTACATCTGAAGGGTAAACCTGATTTTCATCATAATTAGGCAATACATGCTTTAAGAAAGCCATAATCTCTTCTTTTGAAGATTTAGCATCGATTCCTAAATCATCACCAAATTCTTCATGCATGGTGTTAAAAATCTTTTGTAAAGGAACATTTCCTTCCGCATCAGTAGTGTATATGGATATTTCATCCAGAATAGATACTCTATCATGTGCATGTGCTACCAGCTTTTGCTTTTTTTCATCTAAGGATTCTAAAATCACGCCTGTTCTTGAAGGTTTTACTACCTGAAACAAACCGCCTTTTCCTGTCACTGATGCTATATCTTTTAAAGTCATATTTTATCTTCTTAAAAATTGATGGACGAATTTAGTGCAAACATTTCCGTTTTCACAAAATTGAAGGCTTGATTTTAAGGGAAATTTGAAATTGATATGAACTATCAAGGTAAATAACGACTTATTAGGCTTCAAGAAATTTCAGTTAATGGTCGATTGCCAGCTATCATAAGAACTAACCACAAAATAATTCAGCTAAAGCTGAAATGGGACAACCGCAAAGTTTCACTGATGATTTCACAAAGGCCACAAAAGAATTTTGGCTAAAGTAAAAAAGATTGTGTTTAAAAAATCTACCAATTGAGTTACTTACATGCTTAGGTAAGTCTTCAAATCCTATCGAAAATAATGATATAGCTTTTTAAAAATAAGCAGTAGACTTTTCCTCTATATCAGTTCTCTATGCTTTAAGGAAAATTGAGAAAGTCTTTGTGTAACTCCGTGATTAATCTTCGTTTCCCTTTGTGGTTAAATCAAAACAGCCTTTGGTTGTCGCCATTATTTGTGGTGGATATTGGTACAAAAAAAGCAGCTCCTTGCGAAGCTGCCTTGTACACCTGTTTATTATGACTTAAAAGAACATATAAATAATTTAACCCGAAAAATTGATATGAATTTTTCGTCCGAAGGACAGACAATTTATAAAAACCAAATTACTCAGTAGTTACATTGTAAAATTTACACTCAAACATGAATTTTAAAACACCCAAATTTGAGCTAATAGGTTTTTATTAATTATCGGGGTTAACCCTGAATTAATCATTTAATTATCAGTTATTTTAAATTGGTCATTATCATTTCTCATAACCTACTTTTAAATAATACGGGTTAATCTACATTATCGTGCAAAAACTTATTATTGCCCAATATCTGATTATCATCATTCAAATTAAATCTTGAGATATTTTTTTCAGAAGAATGTGGTACATCCCTTAATTTTACCTGCTTACGTTTATAAGCCGGTACCTCCATTTGCTTATAAGCCTCAGGAGTATTTGTATGACCACCATTTAAATTCTTCAGTTTCTCAATTCTCTCCACAGAACGCTTTCTCAACATTTCTTGTCGTTCCGCCTCTTTTTTATCTACATCATCTTGACTTTCAGATTTATCAACTATATCATAATCATTAGATAAGCTATCGGTAAAATCATCAGCATAGTCATTTTCCTCTTCTACATATTCCGGCTCTTCTTGCTTTTTAGAAGGGAACCCAAAGGAATATCCTCTTTCTTCATCAGCTTGAGGTCTTGATTCTTGCGTATTTCTCTTTTCGAAAGTAAAAGGACTAGGCTCATTTTTAGGTTCTGACTTGGGCTTTTCTTCCTCTTGCTCATTACCAAAAAGCGCAATTTGCTTATTAGAGTCTAAATCGTAAACTTTTCGCGCTTCTTTATGAGGAATGGCATTTTCCTTGTAACCCCCTTGGTCAAAACCAGTAGCAATGACCGTAACAGATAATCCTTCACCTAAAGATTGATCCGTTCCGTGTCCAAAGATTACCTCAGCTTCATCACCAGCTCTTTCTTGAATGTAATCCGTGATTTCAGTTAACTCATCCATTTGCAATTCAGCCTTATCCCCTGAAATGATGGATAGCAATATCTTTTGAGCTCCTAAAATATCAGTATTATTCAATAAAGGTGAAGATAGTGCTTCCTCAGCGGCTCTTAATGCCCTACCATCTCCTTCGGTTCTAGCAGAACCCATCACAGCAGCTCCGGCATTTTTCATAACCGTTTTAACATCCTCAAAATCCACGTTTACCTGACCAGGAACGGTTATAATTTCCGCAATACCTTTGGCTCCTGTGGTTAATACATTATCCGCTTTCGCAAATGCATTTCCAATGGTCAAATTACCATGTATCTCTCTTAACTTATCATTAAGGATAATCAATACAGTATCACAATTCTCCTTCAACTGGCGAATTCCTTCCTCTGCTTGTCGTACTTTTTTCTTTCCCTCAAAACTAAATGGTGAAGTGACAATCCCGACAGTGAGAATATCCATTTCTTTGGCTATGCGGGCAATTACAGGTGCTGCACCCGTACCAGTACCTCCACCCATTCCAGCTGTAACGAAAACCATTTTGGTATCATTTCCTAACAATTCACGAATTTCTTCTTTGCTTTCAAGTGCGGCATCTTTTCCTTTTTCAGGATTTGCACCGGCACCCAAACCACTTGTTAGGTTCGTTCCAATTTGAAGTTTATTAGGAACAGGGCTAGTTTTTAATGCTTGAGAATCTGTATTGCAGACCACAAACTCAACATCCCTGATGCCTTGGTTAAACATGTGATTAACAGCATTACTGCCGCCCCCACCAACACCTATCACCTTGATGATAGATTTATGGTGTTTTGGAATTTCGAATTTATAAGCTCCTTCTGTCATAATATCCGTATTTTAAGTCCTTTCGATATCATTTGATATTAAATTTAATCACACAAACCATCTTATTTGGTACTGAATAATAGATAACCACCAAAGATACTCGTGTAATTGCCTAATAGGCACTATTTAGTAATCATCTTTTTCGTCAAAATCATCTATCAAAAAACTTTTGGTTTTATTGATAATCTTTGAAAAGAAGTCTCCTTCTCTTTTTGCACCTTTCTGCTTATGGTTGATAAACATATTCTGATTATTCAACTTTGCTTCGAGGTATCTGTTTTCTCGCTCATCAATTGAACGATAACCTGCCAATACTAAACCTACAGATGTGGCATACATCGGGCTTTTCACAGCCTCTATTTTTGTTCTTCCTAAATGTTCGTTAGGATAACCAATTCTGGCATCCATTCCGGTTAAAAATTCAACTAATTGTCTGGCGCTATGCATTTGCGAACCACCACCAGTGATTACAATTCCGCCTGCCAAACGACCTTCATAACCGGATGCTAATATTTCAGCATGTACCAAATCAACGATTTCCTCCATTCTAGCTTCTACTATATGGGCCAGATTCTTGATGGAAATTTCCTTTGGTGCCCTATTTCTTAATCCAGGAATAGAAACGATTTCATTTTCACTGGCTTCAGTGGAAATCGCTCTTCCGAATTTTGTTTTCAATAATTCTGCTTGCTGTTGCATCACCATACAGCCCTCTTTTATATCAGAAGTGATGATATTACCACCAAATGGAATTACACCAGTATGACGAATGATATTTTCATGGAATATGGCAATATCAGTTGTGCCACCACCTATATCAACTAGGCAAACACCGGCTTCTTTTTCATCATCTGACAATACAGCTAAGCTGGATGCCAATGGTTCCAATATCATATTTTCAATATCCAATCCTGCTCTTTTCACACATTTCTGAATATTGTTGATAGAATTAATATCAGCAGTGATGACATGAAAATCAGCCTCCAATCTAATGCCCGTCATGCCCACAGGATCTTTGATTCCATCATCATAATCCACCGTATAAACTTGCGGCATTACGTGGATAATCTGATTCCCTGCAGGAATAACCATGCGGTGCATATCGTTGGTTAAACGATTTACATCCTCCACTGTAATTTCTTCATCTCTATCTTCACGAGTAATACTACCTCTTTGGATAGAGCTTCTAATGTGGTGGCCAGCTATGCCTACATTCACCACTTTAATGTCGATACCGGAAATATCTTCAGCCTCTTCTACAGCCTTTTTGATAGCCAAAATGGTTTTTTCAATATTGATGACTTTTCCTTTTACTACGCCATCAGATACGGCTTTGCCC
>NZ_JAGXGF010000027.1 GCF_024636815.1 Marivirga sp. | reverse complement strand
GCCACCATTATTAAAGTGGATGGGCCAAGTTATCGAGCTAACTATGCTAAGGAGCAAAATAAGGCAAACATCTAAAAAAATTTATGGGTAACCGGCAATGTTAATTGTCGCCGACCGGCAAAAGTAATTGACGTCTAACATTCCAAGGCATTTTGCGCTTTCAAAACTGAATTTACAGATTTTCTTACTGGCAGCACAGGCCCTATAAAGACAGTTTCTATTTCTAACTGAGTTTCGTGAAATTTTGTAAACCTGGAGAAAAATCTTTCAAACATGGCGCTTCCTTTTTGATCAAGAGGGGCAATAATAAATCACTCCAATGCGTTTAGAAAGTGCACAACATGAGACTTTTCACTTTTGTAACATTAAAATAAAAAATTAGGGGTTAAGAATTTAATTTATGGATAGGAATTACAAACCATCTACTTCCTGTTTTTAAAGCGCATCATGTTAGAAATATTTACAGGGACTCAGATGACTTTCATACAATTTATACTAGCAATATTGCATTTGTATTTTCTATCTGAGCGCCTATGTATTATTAAGGGGGACAGCAAACTTTGAGATAATTGTCACCTACTAACTTTCTATTTTTTTTAATCTTTCTTTTGCCACCAATGCTCTACTGCTTTCTTTACCAAACAGATTTATATTTATAGCCAATACTCTTTCCAGTAAGGGATATGCTTTATCCTTTTCTTTTTTATCAATATATAATGAAGCCAAATTGTTAAGATAAATAGCTTTGGATGGATGATTTTCTGGCAATATTTCATCCGCTAATGTTATTGAACGTAAATAATATTCTTTAGATTTAGCATAATCACCACTCATATCTTTAAGTAATCCTAGATTGTTATAACTTGAAATGATGGAAGGATGCTTTTCTCCAAGTAATTTTTTTCTTAAAACCAAGGCTTCGGTTAAATACTTTTCTGCTTCCACTAAATTGTATTTATATAAATAATACATACCCATCGTGTTTTTAACTTTTGCAATTTGAGGAGATGTTGCCGGTATTTTATTTTCAGTTATTGATAAAGCACGATTTAAGTATTTTTTGGCTTGAGTATATTTATGATGGCTTGTATTGATATCAGCTAATGTAATTAAATTACTAATAATTCCAAAATACATTTCCCCATAGAAATTTTCATAAATATCCAATGATTGCTTAGCTAATTTCTCAGCCTCATTGTATTTATCTTGCTCATAGTAAACCGAAGCGAAATTGCTCATGGTGTTTGCTGTTTTGTAATTTTTAGGTCCCAATGTCTTAATTTCATCTTGTAATATTGATGTAAATAGCTCTTCTGATTTTTTATAATTTCCGGTTTTAAAATAAAAATTAGCAAGATTGGTGTAGGTAAATGATTTTTCCTCTTTATTATCTATATGATTTACTTCAATAACTGATAAACTTTTATTAATTACACTCTTGGCATGGTTGTAATTACCATTGTCTATATATAATCTTCCGAGATGATTTAAACTATTCAGTGTTTTGGGATGATTTTTACCAAATTTATTTTCCATTATAGCTAATGCTTTTTTAAAAAAAGGCTCAGCAGCCTTATTTACGCCTCGCAAAACATAGTGCACACCATAACTGTTTGAAATAATTGCAACGATTTCATGATTGTCATTAAGATATTCTCTAGATAATTTAAAAGCTTTTTCATGCAATTCTTTGGCTTCTACAAATCTCCATCGGATATCATATAAGGAAGCAAAATCATCTAACAATACTATATAGTCTTTTGAATATTTTTTAATAGAGCCCTGATATTTTTCAATAAGTTTCTTATATAAACCCTCTGATTTATCAAACTGTCCTTTTTTTTGACAAATAAAGGCCAGATGCTCAGATGTTGATAATACAAAAGAAGAATACTCACCTAAAACGTCTGAGAAAATTTTTATGGCTTTCTTATCAAAATACTCAGCTTCGCTATATTTATTTTGTACACCATAGACTTCAGCAAGAAATTTATAAGCAATTCCAGCAAATTGTTTATTTTCATTTTGTGAGTTTTTAAATTTATCAGCTACTAACTTGTAAATTGACGCTGCTTTTTTATATTGGCCTTGAACTTGATATAATTGGCCTAATTGAAGAACACTAAAAGGAACATATTTATGTTCCTTCTTTACAGCGACTATTAATGCTTTTTTAGAAATTTTAATAGCCTGTTGATAATGTTGTAACTTAAATTCTACTTCAGACTCATGAAACAAAGTCTTCCACTGTCCATCTTCTCCGTAAACTGAAAAAGCTGTAATCAAGCATAACACTATAAATATAATTTTTTTATATTTAACCATTTATACTGCTACTCGCCAATTCATTTGGGGGTGTTTGATTTTTATTATTATTTCCAGACTTATTAGCACTAAAAAAACGATTTGAATTTTGTATTTGATTGCTTTCCTTTTGCTCTGTTTGTTTAGGTGATGCTTTATTCCATACATAACTATAAAAATCTTTTAATCCTTTATTTGCGTTGCTAATCAATTCATGTCCAGCTCGTGCCTGATTAGATGCTGCAATTTTATCTCGAGCTAACAGTCCTCTATTAAACGAATCAAAATATTGTCCTTGTCTTTGAAGTCGTTGAGCTTCCCATAAATCATTAACCCCGGCGTCACTTTGTTTAGTTATAAACTGTTCGTTGTAGGTAAAATCATCCATTATACCTAGTCCAGTAAATGTTAATCCTGCTGGCCCAGCTCCTGTTCTTAATCCATATTTTAAGATTGCTCCAAAAGTTATATCAGATAATGTCCGAGTTACACCTTCTTTCATCATATGTTCATGATCGGCTTCTTCATCAAAATATGCAGAGCCCATATTAAAAATAAACTGAAAAACAATGCCGGTTTTTGCTAGATATGCTTTCGTTGTAAATGAATTATCCTTTTCTAATACAACTTCCTTCCCAACAGATAATGTCTCTTCAAGCCATGTCTTAACAACTTCGCTAACTGCATTTTTTAACTTGCTTTTATTTTTTTTGTCTTCAGGGTAATTAATGTCCGAATCATTATTGGTGGCTTTTTCTAGAGAAAGCTTTATTGATTCAAATAATTCTTGGAGTTCAGGTGAATCAAAATGAATATCATCAATGCTCAATCCAGAGAGGCATTCAGTAATGTCTGCATCTATATCAATATCATCCACTCCTGATTTCTCCATATCCTCCTGAGATAACTCCTCTTCTCTTTTTGAAGGAATAGCATTTTTATCCATCTCTAAATTATCTGGAATTTTCGGCTCTTTCTTCCAACCCATTTTTTCCGCGATTTTTTCTGAGCCTGCAGCTATATTTTCTTGGGCCTGTTTGATATATGCTCCATTTGTTAAGGGAACATCTATTTGAAGATGCAGCTCATCATCTTTAATAACGGTTGCACCATCCGATGAACTGGTGTGAATAATTCCATCTAGATTTTTAATATTTGCTGCTGTACCTTGAGCACCATAGATAACAGGATTCTGAACCGTCTGTTTATTTACACGATCGATGCTCACCTCGCCAACAGCGATAGCTTGCTCACCCGCAGAATTTGATGGTTTTTGACCAGCCATACGTTGCAAATCATTGACATTAAAACTTACGCCCATACCCTTACTATGTTCCTCATCTTTTAATTGTCTGGCATGTAAAGTATCTATATCAATTTCATTTTTACCATCTGATGTAATCTTACCTCCATTCATTGTTGCTTCACCAACATGAACGCGATGCCCATTTGTGTTAATGCCATCTTTTACATGAATGCCACTGTGTTCAACGGTAGTGACCTTTTTAGTTTCTCCTGCATATGCTGACACAGCGCCTGTAGAGCTTGCGCTTGCAGATTCAGATTTACTTGTAAAAACATCCTGTTTGTCATTAATAATTAATTGATCGATATCTGCGTCTAAGGTCCCGGCATTAATGATTGCACCATCGAGCTCTAGCTTACCCATTGCTTTATCGTTATCATGTAGCTTCATGTTGCCATCTGCAGATATCCCGGCATTTATAAAATTCGTTGCTTGTGTAGTCGTTTTCGAATAACTGGCGGATACATCAGCGACTTCTCCTGTAGCAGTAATGCCAACGCCTAATGACTTTGTGGTTTCTTTAGATGATGATTGTAATCCAGCAGCCCTCGCTATTACTTCTGGTGAATTAATGTCCATATCACCACCCGCATGAACTTGAACGCCATTCTCAAGATCAATGCCTTCCCCTGCTTCCAGTTTTACATTACCTCCCCTGTCAACCCCCCCCAAACCTTGGGTTTGATATTTTGAAACGGAGGTTTTCTCTGTTAAGGTGAAGTTGATTGTAGGAGAGAAACCATTTTCACCTCCCAGACCATATCGAGCCATCATCTCCTTACCCAGAGAATCATTAGCAAGACCACGATAAATTGAATTGGTGGTATTATATAAATTTATTTCTAGATTTACTGAGTTGGCTAAGGTTTCTGTTCGATTACCACTTTTTAACCAGCCTTCTAATTTCGCTAAGGTTGCGTCCTCAGCGGTTGCTGCATCAAAAATTTTACCTGAGCTTTTATATGCATTATAAGCATCCATTCCTGGGAGTGATACGCCAAAAGTTCGTGATTTTTCTGTAACTTCATGTTCAAGTATATCGGCACCAAACTTAATCCTTTTCTTAGCTTTCATTTCTAAATCACCATCTCCTGCAAAATAAGCCCCTCTTGCATCAATGTGGCCTTCTGAAGAGTGAATGACAGTAACTCCATCATCATAAAACAAATTGGGTGTTGAACTTTGGTGAGTTTCATCTCTGACGTTTTTAGAAAGCCCAAAATATTTACTAGTGTAATTGTATTCTCTGTTTTCAGACTTTAGACTATATAAATTAACATCATTTTTTGCATAAATTTCTGTACCACCTGGCGATATAAAGTTTGTCGCAACGGACTCTAGGCCACCATATTCAGTCTTCAGAATATTTTTTCCAGCAGCAGATTGAAGATTTGTTCCTTTAACAGTTGTTGATGTAGAAATATGGGTTTCTTTTTTTCCGTACCATTTTTTCTTAGTCCATTGATTTGAAACATAAGCATGTTGTCTTGACCTGAAATCAAAACCTTGATCAGCTTCCAGATAATTAATACCATTACTTATGAAATCTGAGGCATC
>NZ_JAGXGF010000026.1 GCF_024636815.1 Marivirga sp. | reverse complement strand
TTAAGAGAAGTTTTAAAATACATAGGTGAAGCAAAACAAAAGTAAAAACTCAAACTCGATGTCCACTTTTAGTTGTTTTCATCTAAACCCTTTGGAATGCATCCGGTATTTCAACTCAATATTTTGGGATCAATCTGAAAATCTGGGTGAAGTGCTTAATTATTTACAACCACCCCGTCCTTCGGACACCCCTCCTTTTTTTAAGGAGAGGAGCTCCTTCGAGCAATGAAAGAATCTTTATTTCAATTATTGTGCTTTTCATCTTGTTTTTAAAATCCAGCATTTTAAGGAGTATAACGTGGATATTTTGCACACTCTACTGCTCCCCTGTTTTAGGGGAGCTGTCCGAAGGACTGAGGGGTCTTATATAAACCAAGCTTGAATAGTTCAACGCCTGCATACTTAAAATTACTAAAATTGTATTTAACATCTTATCAAAAATCTGAAACACTTGCCTTTTCCATTAGTTTTGTATCTTTATAACAAACCAACATAAAATAACTATGAAAAGTACAGTATTCGTATTAGGTTTTGCATTGCTAATATTTGCATGTCAACCCGCTAAAAAAGAAAATCAAGAAGAAACCGAAAGAAAAGAGGTGGTGGAAGAATCCGCTGATCCAAAACTGGTGAAACTATGGGAAACCGATACCATAATGACTACTTGTGAATCCGTTTTATTCGATGGAGAAGGAAGCAGATTATTTGTATCAAATATCAATGGTCAACCAACAGATAAGAACGGGAAGGGTTTTATATCTATCTTGAACCTAGATGGTAGTGTTCAGGAATTGAAGTGGGCTACGGGATTAAATGCGCCTAAAGGCATGGGTATTTATGAAGGTCATCTTTATGTAACTGATATTGATAAAGTAGTAGCCATTGATTTGGAGTCTGGTGAAATTGCTAAAGAGTTTACCCCAGAAAAGGCTGAATTCTTAAATGATATTACTACATCGAAAAATGCTGTTTATATTTCCGATATGCGATTAGGCTTAATTCACAAAATAGAGGATGGTAAATTATCTACCATAGCAGAAGGAGTTGAAAGCATCAATGGCTTATTAAGCAAAGGTGATCACTTAATGACATTAGATGGGAAAGGCTTAAGAGCCTATGATTTAGCAGCAAACAAATTTGAAATGGTCAATGACTCTGTAACAGGAGGCGATGGTTTAACTATGCTAAATGATGGTACTTACATTGCTAGTAGATGGAAAGGTGAGATTTACCATGTAGCAGGCAATAAAGCTCATTTATTATTGGACACTAAAGCCCAGGAATCACAAACTGCTGATATTGGCTTAAATCCTGATAAAATGATTGTTTATGTTCCTACTTTCTTTAAAAATAAGGTAATTGCTTATCAATTAGTCAAATAAGATTACAAGATGTTAAAAAACAAAACCCGCAAGCTTTCAGTAAGCTTGCGGGTTTTTTGTTGTCATAAAATGAAAAAGGCTTCCGAGTTCCCCCGAAAGCCTTATCAATATTAATTAAGTCAATCTAAACTTAAAATTTGTAATTCACTCCAACACTAAATGCGGTACCTGGATTTAAACTCGTAAATACTTCTTTATCCGCTTGAAATGATTGGTAAAAGCTTTCTCTTCTATCATTCAAGATATTGGATACTTTAAAGTCAATACTTGTTCTTTCGTCTTCACCGAATGTTTTATTAATGCTAAAGTTTAAGCTATGGAATGGCTCGTCATATACATCAGCATAAAGACCTGTACCAACAATGGCTAAAGTAGGACCTTTTACATTGTAAAACATCCCTGCATTCAATCCTAATTCAGGATTGTTATAAGAAAGACCACCATTGATCACGTAAGGAGCCTGACCAGCCATTTGACGAACGTCTGTGATATTCTCACCATTCTTTTCGTATTCTTTTCTAGCGTTAAATTCCTGCTCAGTCATATCAATTCTAGATTCCACCATCGTTAAGTTTCCGCTAATGTTGAAATTTCTTAATACTGGGCTGATGAAATCTAATTTCTTTCTAGCTTCTAATTCCAAACCAATCAATCTACCATTTCCTACATTTCTAGCTTGAAATTCAGTGCTAGTCTGCTGGGCAGGAATTCTTACCAATTCTATTGGGTTGTCGAAATACTTATAGAAAGCACTTACTGAAAACATTTGACCTTCTCTTTGGAATAATTCCCATCTCAAATCAATATTATCAATTCTGGTTTCAGTTAAATTACCATCCCAATCAGCATAAGTAAATAAACTTCCGTTAAATATCCTGTTAGTAATAGGGTCCAAAATCTGAGCAAAACTTAATTCTTTGAATGAAGGCCTTGCAATTGTTTTTGAATAAGATGCTCTTAAGTTTTGATCATCAGTTAATGAATAAATCAAATTAGCTGTAGGGAAGAAATCAAAAGAATCTAATACTTTTTCATTCACTAAATTTCTACCGCTTGAACTTCCGTTTGCAAAGGCCTGATCTCTACCAGTATGTCTTTGCACATAATTTTCAACTCTTAATCCTAACACTGTTTTGAAGTTTCTGATAGGAGTCATTTCATTCGAAACATAAAATGCAGTATTATTTACATTTGAGTTGTATGCATTTGGGTTTGGATTGTTATTTCCTGATTGGTAATAAATTCCGTTTGTTTCGCTAGGAAATAAGTTTTCTTCATCCAAAACAACTTCCTGGCTAGGGTTTGGCCATGATTGACTTTGGAAGAACTGTACATCAAAGAATAAGATTTCATAATCTCTGCTTTTATAAGTATGACTTCCACCAAATTTGAATTTGGCATCTTCATCATTGAAGCTGTACCTTTTAGTTATATCAATTTTAGAATTGATATTAAATTCATTTAATGATCTCCAGATTCTGGATGGATTACCCGCTTCACCTGCAGCAAATCTCGGGTTATCAGTATCTACAGCTGAAAATGCAGTTTTTCTGATATCAGGATCCTCTAAGGTTGAGAAAGTTGGAGAAACTCTCCAATCGATGTCCCAACCGCTATTTTTTAAGATATGAGTACCGTTTAATAAAATATTATTTAATGCACTTTGAGTATATTCTAAGTTGTCCGATTCAGCAACATAACCTGATTGACCAACAGCTTCACCATGATTACGGATATTGAATTGACCTGCTCTGCTTTCGCCATTTTGTAAGCGCATTGCAGTTAATCTCAACTTCGTATATTTTGATTTTAAAGCTAAACCTCCTAATGCACCAATTAATACATTGTTCTCGCCTAATTGTCCATCTTGAGTGGTAGCATAACGCATCTCAGTTGTTTCAGGATCTTTATATTTTTGGTATTCACCATATCTTACGTCATCGTAAAAACGAGTATTGTTTTTATAGGAAAGAGAGAAGATATAACCCAATTTTGGTTTGTCGTTATCTTCTGATTTACCTAATTCAAGTTGGTCACCAATTGAAAACCCAAGGCTATAATCCATTAAGCTAGTTTGATTTTGAGCAGCTAAGTTAGGATTGAAACTTCTGATGAATTCTGAAGCCTCCTCAGTATTACCAGTAAAAGGACCGGGAACTTGAGATGCCCTTGCGCCTTGAGGCAATGCTCTAGTACCGTCATCGAAGCCCAAGAAATCAGTACTTCCACCTTCGTAAGATAAATAATCAGAATTAAAGTGCATTGAAGGATTGAATCCTACTCCAAAAGAAACATCCATAATTTTTTCATCTGGAAAATCTTTTGTTTCCACATTCACTATTCCACCTGTAAAATCTGCAGGTAAATCAGCAGTGAATGATTTTCTAACGATCATATTGTCAATTAAGCTTGTAGGGAAAATATCCATTTGCAAGCTATTTCTGTCTGGATCTAAACCAGGAACATCCATACCATTCAAAGTAGTTTTGGTATATCGATCTCCTAATCCTCTAACATAAACATATTTTCCACCTTCTATTGAAACTCCAGTTACACGCTTAACCGCTTCAACGGCTGTTGCATCACCAATCAATTTGAACTTGGCTGAAGAAATCCCGTCCATCATACCAGGAGCCTTCTTCTTAACCGTCATCAAGGCAGCCTCAGTAGTTCTGATTGCTTTAGCAGTTACCACAACTTCTTGCAGCTCTGATTTTTCCTCTTTCAATCTGATTTGTCCTAAAATATTTACTTCTCCTTCTTGAACAACTACACCTTCGATGGTTAAAGCCTGAAAAGTAACAAAAGATACTTTAACATTATAAGTACCTGCTTCAACAGGAACTGTAAACTGCCCATCTAAATCAGTAACCGCACCAATTAGAGCGCCTTCAATAATCTCTTGATTACCAGGGGAAACTTTATTAACTACAACATTGGCACCTATCAAAGGCTCACCATTGGCATCCTCGATTATAGTACCGCGAATTTTACCTTTCTGTGCAATTGCTACAGAAGTGGAAAGAATCAATAAAACAGCTAAAAGATGTTTGAATTTTAACATGCGTATAATTATTATGCTTTTTTATAAATGCCCTTAAATACTAAAGACACACAAAATTACTTTGTGTGTCTTTAGTAAACTATCCTTGTTGATTAAGGATTTATTATAAATTAGTCTTTATGTTAATTCAATGTTACCTGAATTATTATAAACTTGATACGTTAGCCGCAACATCAGCCCAAGTCCAATTAGCAAAAACTGAAGCATCTGCTTGTCCGCTTGTTCCTGCAACTATTCCAGCTGGAACTTCACTCCCTGCAGGAATATAGTTTGTTAATTCAGTGTTAACATCAAGGATAACATTGTCAAAAGTAACATTCGCAGCATTCACTCTATTGATGATTTGACCATCAGCAATTCCAGTGATGAAAACGTTTCTTAAGATTACACCTGAATTTTCATCTGTGTTAATTAAGTCTTGAGACTGTCTGTCATCATTTGATGCTACTACTGTTCCGTTTACGAATGTGTGCTGTACATTTAATAATACATCACCTTCAGGTCCATCTAGTTCAAAACAATGTCCTGCTGGAGTAACAATAATGAAGTTGTCCATTGTCCCGCTCCATGCTTGGTCAGTATCCATACCGTCATCTCCAGCGTTCCAAACTACTGCATTGGTAACATTAACAGTTCCACCGAACCATTCAATTCCGTCATCTTGGTTTCCCACGATCTCAACATTTTCTATTACAGTTCCTGAACCAACTCCGCCTAAAGTCAGACCGTTGATTTCATTTCCTGCACCAATGTTTGTTCCGCCATGACGGATAGAGATATATCTAATTTCACCTGAGTTGTCTTCAGCATCATCTCCACCATAAAGACCGTTTGGATCAGAAGTTGGGATTCCTTCAATTTGTATTTCAGATGCTGAAGCTGATATAGGAGCATTTCCTAGTATAATTACACCACCCCATAAACCAGCTTGAGTTGGATCTAAGTTTGGAGAGGCGATTTGACCTGGCTGAATTTCATCCAATTTTGAAGTAAAAATTATTGGCTCTGCTGCAGTTCCTTGCGCAAATAATTTAGCTCCTCTTGCTACAATTAGCGCTGTAGCATTTGCCTGTGATCCACCTTCACCTTTAATAATTGTACCTGCCTCAATTGTCAATTCAGCACCTGCTTCAACTGCAATTCTACCTCCTAATTGGTAAATATTATCCTTTGTCCATGTTGTATTTTCAGTAATGTTATCCGTAATAATTACGTTTCCGTTATCATCATCATTGTTATCTACTGGTTCAACTGTGTTATCATCACATGCCGTAAAGCCAAATGTTAATGCTAAAAATAGCAGTGCTAATAGATTAATTTTCTTCATCGTGAGTAATTTTAAATAAGTTTAAATTTCGTTGCGACAAAGGTGGGTTTTAATTGTTAACTGAATTTGTTAGACTCTTTAGCAAATTGTTATCAATTAATATGCTCTATTAATTCTATGTTAAAATAAAAAAGCGTCCCAACTGGAACGCTTTTGATTGTGTCTTCAATTTTGTTTTTTAACCGATTGGTACTTGTCTTAATATTTTTTCTATAATATCCTTAGTCGTTATACCATCCGCCTCTGCTTCATAGTTTAGCAAAATTCTGTGGTTCATCACATCATAGGCTACTTCTTTTATATCTTCAGGTAATACGTAATCACGCCCTTCCATATAAGCAACAGCCTTTGCACTCAAATTTAAATTGATACTAGCACGAGGCGAAACGCCATATTGTATATATTCTGCTTCCTGTTTCAAGCCATAATCCAAAGGAGAGCGAGTGGCATAAACCAATTCGATAATATAGCGCTCTAAAGATTCTGAAATCTCTACTTGATTTACCTGATCTCTAATGCTGAAAATTTCTTCTTTGGTCAGAATGGTATTTACATCTTTTTTAAATGTCATATTCGACATTCTTCTCATCACTTCAAGCTCCTGAGATTTTGTAGGATAGCTTACCGTTACTTTCAACATAAAACGATCGACTTGTGCTTCCGGTAAAGGATATGTTCCTTCCTGATCTACCGGGTTTTGTGTAGCTAACACCAAAAATGGTCTATCCAACTGAAATGTAGTTTCTCCTATGGTCACTTGTTTTTCCTGCATGGCCTCCAAAAGTGCAGATTGTACCTTTGCTGGTGAACGGTTGACCTCATCAGCTAAAACCAGGTTAGAAAAGATCGGACCTTTCTTCACCTCAAAATTTCCTTGCTTCTGATTGTAAATCATGGTTCCGATCAAATCGGATGGCATTAAATCAGGCGTAAACTGAATTCTTTGAAAATCTAAGTGCAATACATTAGCTAGTGTATTTACAGTCAAAGTTTTTGCCAGACCGGGAACACCTTCCAGTAATACGTGTCCGTTGGTGAATAAACCAATCAACAAACGATTGACCATATATTCTTGACCCACTACTACTTTAGCTACTTCAGACATTACGTCCTTTACTTTTTGTTGCAATGCGCTTTTATTATCTATCTGTGCTTCTTCCATGATTGCTTTTTAAATCTCTTTTAATCTGAATTTCAAATATATTATATAAATTTTAAAAATATAAACACTTGATATTTCAGTGCCTATTATCAAATTACTATTTAGTAAGTAACGATACTATAAACCGATTCATTTTCTTGAGCCAGCTTTTCTTTGCCTTCCAAAAAACCTAACTCGATCAAAAAAGTAAAGTTGCCTACTTTACCGCCTAATTCTTTTACTAATTTCGCTGCAGCTAAGGCTGTGCCTCCTGTTGCTAGCAGATCATCATGTATCATTACATTTTGTCCTTTTTTGATGGCATCCTTATGGATTTCCATAGTGGCACTTCCATATTCCAACTCATAGGAATATTTGATAGTTTCATAAGGTAATTTTCCTTCTTTCCGAACTGGCACGAATGGGACTCCTAATTTCTCCGCTATAATCATTCCGAAAAGAAAGCCTCTTGATTCTACTCCTACTATCACATCAATACCATCATTTTTGGCTTTTTCTACAAACCAATCTACAATTTCAGTCACTAATTTGGGATGTGAAAGGACAGGAGTAATGTCTTTGAATATAATGCCTGGTTTTGGAAAGTCAGCAATATCTCGAATTTGAGCATTAATTTTTTCTGATAATGTCATATAGGTAAGGAATAAATCTATGAATTTAAATAGCTTTTAATTTTTCGATTAAGTCATTGAGCATATCATCATCGAAATCGAGATGGGTTACAAATCGCACATCATGCTTTCCAAATGGAACTGCTAAAATTCCTTTTTGCTTTAATTTTTCTACAAAATCAACTGATAGACCACTATTAGCTAATTTGAATATAACAATATTAGTTTCCACCGGTAAAACGGATTCAACAAAACTCAATCCCTCCAAAGCATTGGCGATAGTTTTTGCCCTATCATTGTCATCTTTGAGTCTCTCTATATGATGGTCTAAAGCATATATCCCTGCTGCAGCTAAAAACCCTGCCTGGCGCATTCCGCCTCCTAATACTTTTCTTACCCTTCTGGCTTTTTTGATGGTAGCTTTATCTCCTAATAATAAAGAACCCACTGGACAGCCTAATCCTTTAGAAAGACAAATTGAAATGGTGTCAAAGTGTTTTCCGTATTTCTTTGGGTCATCATCTGTAGCTACTAAAGCATTGAATAATCTTGCGCCATCTAAATGGAGTTTCAAATCCCTTTCTTTACAAAGAGAGCTGATTTTCTCAATTTCTTTAAAATCATAAACACAACCTCCTCCTTTATTCATGGTATTTTCCAGGGAAACCAAAGTAGAAATAGGTGCATGCACATCTTCAGGATTATTGATGTTGTCCTCAACCATTTCAGCGGTAATTCTTCCTCTATCTCCATGCAATAAACGAACAGAGGCAAAAGAATTATAAGCTATGCCTCCTCCCTCATACAAATATATATGTGATTTTGCATCGCAGATGACTTCAGTATGAGGTGCTGTATGCACTCTGATGGCAATTTGGTTGGTCATCGTTCCGCTGGGGCAAAAGATTGCGGATTCCATTCCGAAATAATCAGCTGCTTTTTGTTCTAAAGCATTGATGGTAGGGTCTTCTCCAAAAACATCATCCCCTACCCGAGCTTCCATCATGGCTTGCTTCATTCCGGATGTTGGTTGGGTTATAGTGTCACTTCTTAAATCTATCATTTTAATTCAATATTCAATCTATCCATGTTTTAAACCTGTTAGCTTTGAAATAAGCTCATATTCCTGTTGGTGTACCACCTTATGCTATTAAGTTAAGATTTAAGCCATATCTTTTATCTTTCACTGTAATCCTAAAAAAATAACCTTGGTTATTTTCCTTTGTGTTCTATTGTCTCTTTTGTGGTTAATAAAGAATGTTGGTAATCTGCACCAATCTTAGCAAATTCCAACCACAAGAGATACAAAAGAAAACAAAAGGTTTTTCGCTAAGCGAAAAACTTGTAAAGGAAATTTCCTTAACTTAATACCATTGGTGTGCCACCGACCAGGGTAGGCTCCATGGTTGGTGGCAAACCAACCATTTTTACCATAAATCACTCAGTTTTCCATTCTTTTATATTAAGATACTTTTTCGAACCAATGCGGTAGTTTCACTTGGTCAGTATAAAATTTCTTTCTAGTGTGGTTACTATCAAAAGGAACGATTTTTTCGATCCGGTCCGTTTTGGGATGGTAAAAAGCTTCTACGTAAAAATCATTCAATAAAAATAAATTGACCTTATAGCGATAGTAGCGGATGGAAGTCACAAATTCCCCCTCTACATATAGAGTCTTTATTTTTTTGAATAAACTAAAACTAACAAACTCTTCTACCTTCACTGACCTATTTCTTTTTAAGTGTATATAAATCTTTCCTTCTATCCTTCAAATTACGCACGCTTCCGTAAGTATGCAATTCTTTAAGCAAATTAACATCCACATCTGCAATTACCGTCATCTCAGTATTAGGTGTGGCTTCAGTTTTCACCCCATTAGTTGGAAAGGCAAAATCGGAAGGCGTAAAAACCCCAGATTGCGCAAACTGAATATCCATATTATTTACTTTAGGTAAATTACCCACACTCCCCGCAATAGCAACATAACACTCATTTTCGATTGCTCGAGCCTGTGAACATAAGCGAACACGCATATATCCATTTTGAGTATCCGTTAAAAATGGGACAAATAAAATTTTCATATCTTCATCCGCTAACAATCTACCCATTTCAGGAAACTCAACATCATAACAAATCAAAACGCCAATTTTCCCACAATCTGTATCAAAAGCCTGAATTTTTCTTCCACCGCTCATTCCCCAAGCGCTTACTTCTGCAGGGGTCATGTGTATTTTCTCATAGGTTTCACTAGTCCCATCTCTTCTACATAAAAACCCCTTATTGTAAAGCTTTCCCCTACTCATCACCGGCATACTGCCAGTGATGATATTCACATTATAGTTAATAGCATATTCCTGAAATATTTCTTTCAAAGGCTCGGTATATTTTGCCAATTCCCTGATGGCTGAAGCTTCATCCAAATGGTTGAATTCTGCCATTAAAGGTGCATTAAATAATTCCGGAAATAGGATAAAATCACACTGATATCCACTTACCACATCAATAAAAAACTCGATTTGCTCTTGCATAGCCTTCAAAGAAGGTGTTGGACGCATTTGCCATTGTACCAATCCTAACCGAATAACCGTTTTAGGAATGTGAACATATTCTTCTGAAGGTTCATAATAGATGTTATTCCACTCAATTAAAGCAGCAAATTCTGCAGACTGTTTATCACCCGGTAAATAGCCTTTTAATACTTTCTTAACATGAAAATCATTTGATAATTGAAAAGATAAGGTTTTATCATAAATCTCCTTTGCAATTACTTTTTGTATGTATTGCTTTGGAGTCATCTTCTCAGCATATTTAGAATAGCCCGGAAGTCTTCCACCTGCCACTATGGAGTGCAGATTCAGTTGCTCGACAAGATCTTTACGAGCATCGTACATTCTTCGTCCCACTCTCATTCCCCTAAAATCAGGATGAACAAACACGTCTATTCCATAAAGCACATCTCCATCGGGATTGTGGGTTTCGAAGGATTCATTTCCAGTAATTTGTGGATAGGTATGATTATCCCCGAATTCGGAATAATCTACAATTATGGATAAGGCACAGCCAGCCACTTGCCCATTTACTAAAACACATAATTGCCCTTCAGGAAACTTGTCAATCAGTGTTTTAATATGTTCTATTTCCCATAAATCATCCCAACCCGCATATGCTCTTTTCATTGATTTTAGTAAGCTGCGGTAATCCTTTAATTTCAGATTCTCAAGGGTAACGATAAAATTATCTTGCATAGGTATTCTAAATTGGCTTATTTAATAGAGCCTGTATAAAAATAGTAAAGACTTTTTAAACTTTTTTAAGAATGTTAAAAAGCAAAAAAACCACAGCAATATAAGTGGATTTCACTAAATGCTGTGGTTTTTGAATTTATATATGCCCCTTAAATAGGAACGTTTACGTGTCTTTCTGCATGGTAAGAAGAACGCACTAATGGGCCTGATTCTACATATTTCAAACCTCTTTTCAAGCCTTCTTCTCTATACATATCAAAAACTTCAGGATGTACATATTCTATAACATCATGATGTCTTTTAGTAGGTTGCAAGTATTGACCAACTGTTAAAATATCACAGCCATGTGCTACTAAATCATCCATAGCAGCGAACATCTCATCTTGAGTTTCACCTAAACCTACCATGATACCGGTCTTTGTTCTTTTTCCAAATTCTTTAGTCAGCTTAATCTGATCTAAGCTTCTTTGATATTTAGCTTGAGGTCTCACTCTTCTGTAAAGACTTGGAACCGTTTCTACATTGTGAGAAACGACTTCTTGACCAGCTTCAATCATTCTATATAAAGCATCCCATTTTCCTTTTACGTCAGGAATTAAAGTTTCAATTGTAGTTTCGGGAGAAAGCTCTTTCGTTTTCACTACAGTTTGGTACCAAATTTCAGCACCTCTGTCTTTCAACTCATCTCTATTAACAGAAGTTAAAACGGCATGTTTCACGCCCATTTTTTGGATGGCCTCTGCTACTCTTTGTGGCTCTTGCTCATCATATTCAGGTGGACGACCAGTAGCAACCGCACAAAATGAACAGCTTCTCGTACAAACATTACCTAAAATCATGAAAGTGGCAGTACCTGCACCCCAGCATTCTCCCATATTAGGGCAATTACCGCTTTCGCAGATGGTATGCAATTTATTTTCATCCACAATTTTGCGAACGTTAGCATACTCTTTACCAACAGGTAATTTAACCCTTAACCAATCCGGTTTTTTATTTTTCTTTTTCTCTTCTTGGCTTACTACCGGTAAATCTATCATATCAATCTATTAATCGATTCTTAATCTATTTTCTTGACCCAAACAATATACTTACAAAAGCTGCCGGGTAAAAGTTATAATTTTTTGTACCTAAGGGCACTAATTGAATTTCTCTACTAAAAATTTCACCCAAAAAGCCTACCTCAAATCCAGTAACTTTACTTTTAAAAGTTCCGAATTCAAATAATAATGAAGCTCTAATATGGGCTCCCATAACAATTTCCATCTGATCAATTCCAGAAAAATATCCTGCCGGCCCTATTATGGAAGAACCATTTAAATATTGAGAATAGGTAACCAAGTTACCTCCTTCAGCTCTGAGAAAATAAGGAGAAACAAAGCCTAAGGTTGGACCCCCGGTTACTACACCATTAATCTGAACTCCTTTTTGTTCTGCTTTTTTAAATAAAAGAAAATCATATCCGTACATTAATCTCGTACTTATTAAATACTTTTCTTTTCCTTCATAAAATGAAGATGAACTGAAAAAAGCAGGTGTTGGAGCTCTTCTTTCTTGGGGGTGTCTTACGTTAGCCACTTCTAAACCAAATGTCTGGAAAATTCTATCAGACTTTTTATAACTATATCTGAAAAATCCACCTGAAAAAAGACCACCGTTTGTGGCTTTAGTTATTCCAAATAGAAATTCTTGCCCATATTCAAATGGATCATCTTGTTGGCTTTTTGCTTCAAAGAATAGTGCAACAATCAATATGGAAATTAAAAATATTTTTTTCATTCTAACTGGAATAATAACACAAATTTAAAGCTTTAGATTCGGAAACTAAATATTTTTTAATCCTTTCATCTAAAACTAGTTATAAAACGCTTCAGACTAATAAAATTGCTGAATAATGTTAACTTGCGTCTGAAAAGTAACGAATAAAGCTAAACATAGTTTATGACAACTTCCTCCATTAAATACCTGCATCCACTTAAAACAAAAGCAACCCATAATCGATCGGGAAATTCTTTAATGACTGATGCTCCACTTGATAATAATGGAGATGGTGCATATTTTTCTCCTACTGATTTAGCGGCTACTTCCCTTGCTAGCTGTATGTTTACTGTAATGGGTATTTATGCTGACCAGAATAATCTGGAATTAGGCGAAATAAATTGCGATTTACAAAAAGAAATGGCTGCCAACCCAAGAAGGATTAAAAGCATTACCGTTGACATCAATTGGAAAACTAATTTACCAGAAAAAGAAATTCAGAAATTAAAAAATATTGCACTGAATTGCCCTGTTTCAAAAAGTTTACATCCTGAAATAGAGCAAAAATTAAATTTCAATCTTATTTAATCTTACTTTTCGGTTATCTTATCTCCTTTTAAATAGGGGTCTCTTGATAAATAAAAAAAGACTCTTTTTTTCGCTAAAATGAAAATTAAAGCGTCTTTTTTAAAATCTATTATGTTAATAACCTCAAAAAATAGTGTTTTGTAGGAAATCAGAGGTTTTAGATATTATTGATTGATTTATATTCCAATTTACATTTTGTATTTTTCCTCCTTTTCTTTTTGCATGAACAAAAAGAAACAAAAATTCTAGAAAGTTTAATGCTTCTGCGCTTAAGGCCTACGCAGGCCCGCTAAACTTTCCTCCACCCCGCCCTCTTCGAGCAAATTTTGTTTGGTTTTAAAGATTCATAATATTAATCAAGTATGGCGTACATAAGGTCAGAAGTAATTTTCTTTTTTTAGAAAAAAATCCCGATCCAGGATAGAGATAATGTTCTGATATTATTTATGCAGCAGCTCCAGATTTCAAATTTTGATAACTGATCCCCATATGTGAATCATCATAAACGCACTCTCCATTTTTGATCAAAAGCACTTGAGGTGATTGATGCATTACTCCAAATTTTTCTACTATTGCATTTGAAATATCGCGATATGCAATCAAATCTAAATAATAGGCTTTTACTTCACCCATTTCACTATCATCCCAGCTTCTTTCCAATCTATTCAAAGCCTTTGCACTAATAGAACAACTAGTACTATGTTTGAAAATCACCACAGGATTCTCCTTAGATTCCTCTATTATCCTGTCTAATGTCTCTATGCTATCTAATCTATTCCAATTCATAAATTCAATTATATAATATTATTGTTGTTCTCCGGATTCAGCTTCTTGCTTTTTCCATTCATTTGGATGAACAGAATTATCCCAAATCTTGCCCTCGTCTTTATTTCGTCTTTCTTTAGGCTTTTTACGAGTCACGTACTTAGGTTGCGTATTATCTGTCCAAATATTGGTGAAAAACGAGGATACTGATTGAAAAGTTCTAGCTAGGAAAGGAACATTGGTATTTTCTGCAGCCAATATTTTTGTACCGGGATGAGATTCACTAGTGATGTAAAAATGTCTCTTATAATCTCCTTCCAGATTGGAAATATCTTTACTTGTTTCTTTCATTTCATCAGTAGGCTTTCTCTTTTCAATCACTGTAAGTAGACGGTCATCATGTAGATCCTGTTTTACAGGCTTGTTAACAGTAGCAGTCATCAATTTGTTATCATCATACTTTTCACGTTTAGGATTAGCAGGACTAGCAGTCATTAATTTGTCATCATCAAAAGGCTTTCTTTCATCATCCTTGATTTTAGTAGTCATTAACTTACTATCATCATAAGGTTTACGCTCCTTATTGGCAGGCTCAGAAACCATTAATTTGTCATCATCAAAAGTTTTCGGCTTCTTATTTGTTGCTTCTATAGTCAGTAATTTATCTCCATCTGGCTTATTCGATTTGTAATCAGGTTGTTCAGAAACCATCAGCTTATCATTATCCATTTTAGGATAATAATCCTTTCTCTTCTTAAACATGATTTTGTCCTCGTCCATTTTGGGTTCTAAATCTGACACAGAGGCAGTTTCCAATTTATCGTTATCATAAGGCTTTCTATCCTTATCTTTTCTCTTGCTGTAAAGCTTTTTACCCTCCACCTTACTTTCTCTGTCTGTTTTGGGAGCCTTTGATAAGGTTTCTGAAGGATCATTCAAATTAATTGCTTTAGGTGAATCTTGTGGACCACCCTTCAATAGATTTACGTTTTTTGGTTTCGTCTTTTTCTGCAAAACTGGTCCTTCATCAGCAATTCGACTATCATAGGGAATCAATGGTGTTTTTAATTCAGATGGATTCGTTATAGCCTTTCTGTCAGCTGATTTATAATTTGGTTGATTATCATAAGTCTTTCTTTTAGGCCTCTTATTGGGGTTGTAATCCTTCGTTTCGTAATCACTTTTCTTAGCTTTGAACCACATGACTTTATCCCAATCCCATTTGAATGGATTAATCACGATTACTTTATTGCTTCCTCTGTTGGGATTACCCTTCGTCTTCCTTCTTTTTGATGTCCTTATTTTTTTATTGTCCATTTTTTCAGGACTGCTCTTTTCAGAAACTTCCAATTTTTCACCGCCAGTCTTCTGGCTATAAACCTTTGAAGGCATATAAAGAATGGAAGCCAAGAAAATGGCAAACAATATCCCAATAGACTGATATGTCGTTTTATTTCTCAAATTATAATTACTAAACCTTCAATTTAATCTCAATTTCTTGGATTATGAATTTTTTATTCGATTTCAGACTTTATTTTAGTACTCAGCTAGTTTTTTAAGTTTTGATTTAATTCTCTCCTTCGGTAAAAAGTTTTGCTCTAAATCTGCATTAAAAGGAACGGGAGTATCTAAACTTCCTTCTCTCATTACTGGTGCATCTAAAGCTTCAAAACAATTTTCGCTGATCCATGCTGCTATTTCTCCACTAATGCTTCCCGTTAAGCAGTCTTCATTGCAGATTAATACTTTTCCTGTTTTTAGTACGCTCTTTTCTACCGTTTCAGTATCCCAAGGCAATAAAGTTCTTAAATCAATTAACTCAACAGATAAGTCAGTCAAATCATTCATTGCTTCTTTTGCCCAATGCACAGCCATGCCATAAGTAATGATAGTGATGTCAGTGCCTTCATTTATAATATTAGCTTTACCGATTTCAACAGTATAATAATCATCTGGAATTTCATCTGTTAAAGAACGATAAAGTGCCTTATGCTCAAAATACATTACCGGATTAGGATCTTCTATAGCCGCAGCTAACAATCCTTTAGCTTCATAAGGATTAGAAGGGAAAACAATTTTCAAACCTGGAGTGTGAAAAAACCAGGCTTCATTTGATTGTGAATGAAATGGGCCTGCTGCAACCCCTGCTCCAGTAGGCATTCTGACTACCACATCAGCATTTTGTCCCCAACGGTAATGTGATTTAGCCAAATTATTCACAATTTGATTGAATCCACATGTCACAAAATCGGCAAACTGCATTTCAATCACTGATTTTTGCTTTTTGATGCTCATCCCTAAGCCAATTCCAATAATAGCAGATTCGCAAAGCGGTGTATTTCGGATTCTGTCTTTTCCAAATTTGTCAATAAATCCTTCCGTGATTTTAAAAACACCTCCATAATCGGCAACATCTTGTCCCATTATCACTAATTCTGGGTATTTCTCAAATGATTGCTTTAGCCCGTCAGAAATAGCATCTACATATCTTTTACTGCTTTTCTTTTCTGATTTTGGAGCTATAGGTTTTGCTTCAGTTGGCAAGAATAAATCAGCAAGCTGCTGTTCAGTATTTACTTCAGGATAAACATCTTCACTGGCAAGTTTTAAGCCTTTGTTAATGTCTGCTTTAATCTCAGCTCTTAAATCATCTATCTCTTCTTGAGAAATGATTTTTTCTTTCAATAAAAATTGCTCGTAATTATCTACAGGATCTTTTTTAGCCCATTTATCAAAAAGCTCTTGTGGAACATATTTAGTGCCTGAAGCTTCCTCATGTCCTCTCATTCTGAAAGTCATAGCCTCAATTAAAATTGGCATTGGGTTTTTGCGGATTTTCTTAGCAGCTGTTTCCACCGCATGATATACATCCAAAACATTATTGCCATCTATTTTAATGGCTTCCATTCCATATCCAGGTCCTTTATCTACAAAATTTTTAAATTTGAACTGCTCATTACTTGGAGTGGAAAGTCCGTATCCGTTATTCTCAATCATAAAAATAACGGGCAAATCCCAAACAGCGGCAACATTCAAGGCTTCATGAAAATCTCCTTCCGAACTTCCTCCATCTCCACTAAAAACTAGGGTTGTCTTATTTTCACCACTTAATTTATTGGCAAGTGCTATTCCATCTGCAACCCCTAATTGGGGACCTAAATGAGAAATCATACCCACAATATGAAATTCATTGGTTCCAAAATGGAAAGAACGGTCTCTTCCTTTGGTAAAGCCTTTCATTTTCCCTTGAAATTGAGAGAATAATCTGCTTAGCGGAATTTCTCTGGTTGTAAATACACCAAGATTTCGATGCATCGGTAAAATATACTCATCTTTTTGTAATGCTGCAGCCGAACCAACTGAAATGGCTTCTTGCCCGATTCCGGAGAACCATTTGCTAATTTTATTTTGTCGAAGTAAAATCAACATTTTTTCTTCTATGAGTCGAGGCAACAAAATTTGCTTGTAAAGGTTAATCAGTTGACCGTTGGACAATTTTTTTCTATCGAATTGCATGAAAAAATACCTTAAAGAAAGGCTTTAGAGGTTTAAGTTTAGTTTTTAAATTACTGTTTCTATCTTTGGGTTTCCTTAAAAAATCGGAAACTATTATCCGACAAATTTAAAGTAATGGTCTTATCTGCAAAAGCCATTATATTTTTTATTTTTGATTCACTCATTAGCTTATGATAAAATATAATTCTTTTACGCTTGATAATGGT
>NZ_JAGXGF010000025.1 GCF_024636815.1 Marivirga sp. | reverse complement strand
GGATAGGCCTTTTTCTATCACTACCTTGTGAAGGTAATCTTTAAACTGTGATAGGGTGATGGATTCGAGAGGTAAATGGCTCGTTTTAACCATGCGAGACATGAGTGAACCATAAGTTTCTACCGTGCTCACACTGTAATTCCGGAATTCCAGCTCTCTTTTGAGATGCTCTAAAGCATTGCTTTTTGTTTGAGTTTTCATAATGGTAACTTTTTTGTTTACCATTACAATTTAATCATACCGCATTTTACCGTTTCCATTAAGAAACGGTTTAGTTCAACGCTAAATGTATGAATCGTAGCTTTGGTCTGTGCGTTTGCCATGTGTGGCTATGATTTCATACATAATGTTGTGTTTTCGTACTTTTTTTCGTTCTGCTTTCAGCGTTGGCACTATTGTTTAATTAACATATGATGTGAAAACAAATTATAGGGTGCACTTATCAAATTAACATCAAATTTCAAAGAGGGTTCAACAGTAGATTTTGCAGTATGCAGTCGAAATGAAATTTGCCATCCTTCATCGAAATAGGCTATTAAAGTGTTATCGTGACCTTTCTTGAAAACTAATTCAATTAGTCTTTTTGGTAGTTGAATTTTAGTTATTTTCAATTCGGGTTTTTTACTTTTTACTGCTAAATTCAATGTCCCATTTAAATTAAAAGCTTGAATCTCAACTTTTCTTTTGCTTTTCAGGATTTTATAAAAATCATTTTTACCGACCAAATATTGGACTAACTTGGAGGCGAAATTTTCTGGGTCAAGGTTTTGAAGGCGCAACATTTCATTCTTGAAGGCTGTTAAAACTGGTTTGTAAATTTGAGCAAATACATCTTCAAATGCGTCATTCCAAATTTTAGTGTTGTCATTTTTTCTAATAGAAGCTAGCATACCAAAAACTTCATTGATTTCTTCGAAATAATTTTCAGAACAAGGTGTTTGCAACCATTCTTGGCCAAAATCTAAATTTGTGGATAGTCTTGAATGTTTTAATGCTCTATGGTTATTTTTTGCAGAAATACCAATTTCCCATTTTTGAAAAGCTCGAATTAGAAGAACATCTCTAACATCTCCTTCTTTGCCAGCACTATCCGATGCAATTTCCAAAACAAGGATGTCTTTTTCATTAATTCCAATTGAGAGTCGAGGTTCTAAATCAATTAAAAAGTTAACAGCAAAACTCGCAGCAATTTTAAAATTATCCTTTTCAGTTTCACTCACTTTTGCATAACATTCTTTTACCCTTTTAAATGGTTCATTTTCAATAATAGAAACATTTGTAACCAGATTTAGCCTATCATAAAATTTGCAAAGCAAAGAATATTCAAAAGCTTTTCCATTAATAACTTGACTTCCCATACTTTATGATAATGTATTTTCTAATTCCAATTGTTTCTTTCTCGTTTTGCTGGTTTGTTTTTCTGCATTTTCAATTTGAGTTTTTATGCTCAAAGCCATATGTCTCGCGAGATTAACAGGAACAGCATTTCCAATCATTTTATAACCCGCTGCAATATGATTGTAATGAAATACAAAACTATCAGGGAAGGTTTGTATTCTTGCACATTCACGTACACTTAATCTTCTATATAAATCTTCCTTTCCCTTTACAAATTCACGAACATTCTGTTCTATAAATTTCATTTTTGGTGCTTGTGGATGTATAGGTGCATGTCTTCCACCCGCTTGAATTGTAAATGATTGCTCATCCCAAGTTCTTACACGGTTTCTTGACATAAACATTGAAGAAAATCCACCAATCATATATTCGTGGTTTGGAATTTTACAGTTTTCTTTATTTGTTCTGTTTCCTTCTTTGGCTGGAACAACACTGTTTTTTAAATTCAAAATTGCTTGTTCAAGCGTAATTTTTTTCTTTGATGGATTTGGGAATTGATACTTAAAATTTAAGTCTTTGCGAATGCCAACAAAAAACACCCTTTTTCTGTCCTGAGGCACATTAAAGTCAGAAGCGTTAAGCATTTGAAATGATAATTCATAGCCAACACCTGCATTCTGAAACATTTCCTTTATACTTTTTAAAGCTTCGCTATGTCTGCCCAATAGCATCCCACTCACATTTTCAGCAAGAAAGAACTTAGGCTGTTTCGCTTCTAGTATCCTTATAAAATCAAAAAATAGTTGTCCTCTTTTGTCATTTATTCCACGTTTTGAACCTGCTTCACTCCAACTTTGACAAGGTGGGCCACCTATAATTCCGTCACACTCTGGAACTTCATCAGCAGGAATATCAACAATGCTTCTTTTATCTAAAGTTGTTTTAGAATGGTTCTTTTCGTAAGTCTCCCAAATATCCTTATCGTATTCATTAGCCCAGATTACATCAAATCCCGCTTTTTGAAATCCTAAATCAAGTCCGCCTGCTCCTGCAAAAAATGATACTAGTTTCATATTACTTTTTCTTTTAATGTTCTTCTATATTCTGCTTTTTCTTCTGCAACTTGTAAAAGCTGTTTGGTGCAGTTTGTTTCGTAAATCTGTTTACCGATTTGGTCGGTGACATATTCATTTCTTACATCTGTGAGGTCAAGATTGAAGATTTCCGCAAGTCTGGGTAATCTCTTTTCATCAAAATCACGTTTCTCGTTCTCAATTTTGCTCAAGTTTGCAGAGTCCAAATTCAGTTTGGCAGCAAGTTGAGTTAAAGTCAGTCCGTTTTCATTTCTTAAAAGTCGGATGTATTCTCCAAATGTGGTTTTCATAAGACTTGTCATTTTATGACAAATCTATAAAATTTATTTAGAATCTTCAATTCGAGCATGAGAATTTTTAGTTCTTTTGGTTTTTTAGCGTTGGATTTGTGTGTGGTCAAAAACCGAAAGTGCTAAAATGTGCGACTGGATCAGTATGAAACACAACAATTCGCTAAATACACCCGAAGGTGCATTTAGCTTCCTTATATAATCAACTAAGTGCACCTTGATTATCTTAAAAGTAGAAAATTAATTTAAACTAAACATAAAAGAGTTCATTGTTTTTGTAATATTACTCCAAATAGTAAAATGCCATAACTAAAAATCCCCCAACCAAAAACTGATTGAGGGAATTTTAAACCATAAACAATTAAACTATAATCTCTTTTTAACTATTCCAACTCCGTGAAATTCCCCAGATCCAAGGTCCAATCGTATTCTTTATAATTCACATCTAGATCAGCATTTTCAGGGATAACTTCATATTTTTTCAAATATCCAATCACACCACCTCGGTCAGAAAAATCTCCTTTAAACCAGCTAAAAAGTGTGGTAACATTTACTTCATCTTCTCTTTCATCATATTCTGTAGTTCTTTTTAGAAACTGTTTGGTAATTTGATCCAGCTCTTTGTCTAATTCATAGGCACTATAAACTGCTACATAAGGACATGAAGTAGCCCCACAATTTACAGCGAAATGAATTCTTCCGTCTGTTTCCTCCACTCTAAATTGCTTTTCCAGTTTGCTGGCAAATGGGTCTTTCAAAAAGCCCATGGATAATTTCACTACTGACCCTCTTATAATACCATGTTCAATAAAATCCAAGCTTAACATCTCCCCTCCTACATTAATTATATCTGATTTAAAGAAAGCTCCTCTATCTTCAAAAAGTGACGGATCCTCAGTTAAAAGAATCTGCACAAAAGCATTATAAGTATTAATCCAGAATGCTTTCGTCTTATTATCTGTATCTAATGATTTGGCTAATTTATTAAGGGGTAAGGCCTTATATTCATTCACATATTTTTGATAATCAGTATCATTCTTGACAGCGGATATAAAATTCATACTTAAACGCACAAATTCGTTGGGCTCGCTTTTAATTTTATTTTGTCCAAAACTATTATAGCCGACAAAAAGTAAATAAAAACTAATTAGTACAAGGCTGAATCTCTTCATTATTGTTATTTCGTATGTTATCTGAACATAATTACGCAATATTATAATTTGCAGATGCCCAAAACCTACAATAATAAAATAAGTGTCATTATTCCGACACTCGATGAAGCTGAAAATATAGCTGAATTGCTGCATTTTTTAATGCAAAATGGAAAAGAGCATATTGCAGAAATTATAGTTTCGGATGCTAATAGTGAAGATGAGACACAGGAAATATCCAAAAGTTTAGGAGTGAAAGTAATCTGCATAAAGCAAGCTTCTCGAGCGTATCAGATGAATGAAGCAGCGGAAATTGCAGTTGGGGATATTTTATATTTTGTTCATGCAGATGCAAAACCTCCTAAAACTTTCGCCTCAGACATTATTAATTTCATCAAAAAGGGATATGATTTTGGATGCTACCGATTCAAATTTGACTCCAAGCACCCATTTCTAGCGTTAAATTCATTTTTTACACGCTTTAAAGTGCTTTGGTGCAGAGGTGGCGATCAAACTTTATTCATTAAAAAATCTGTTTTTGAGGAAAATAAAGGCTTCAATGAGGAATTTGTGGTAATGGAAGATTTCGAGCTGATAAAAAGACTGTGGAAAAAATATAAGTTCGGTATAATTCCTAAATCAGTTTTGGTTTCAGCAAGGAAATATGAAGACAATAGCTATTGGCAAGTGAACCTTGCCAATTTGAAAATATATAAAATGTTTATGAAAGGCTATCATCCACAGGTATTGAAAGAAAAATATTTACAGTTGATAAAACATCCTAAAGGAATTAAATAGTCCACCCTAAATTAAAATCAATATACGCACCATTTATCTATAATTTGTAATAAATCATCACATAGTCAACCTCTCACATTTGAGAACATACATTGAGCTCTAAGCCACATTTACCCAATTTGCTTTCCAAAATTTAACGACATTTATGGAAAGACTTAAAGATAAAGTAGCGGTAATCACTGGTGGAGCCAATGGAATTGGAAAAGCCACTGCAAAGAAATTTATAGCAGAAGGTGCTCAAGTAGCCATTTGGGACATCGTAAAAGATAAAGGGGAAGAAACCGCTAAGGATTTGGGAAATAACACAAGATTCTATCAAGTAGACACCACATCATTTGAGCAAGTTGAAAAAGCTGCTCAACAAACCCATCAAGATTTCGGGAAAATAGATATACTTATCAATAATGCGGGTATAACGCAAGATGCTACACTATCTAAAATGACTGTGGATCAATGGCAAAAAGTACTAGATGTAAATCTCAATGGAGTATTCTTTTGCACTAAAGCCATCTCTCCTTTTATGGTTGAACAGGCCTATGGCAGAATTATCAATGCCTCATCTGTAGTAGGAGTTTATGGGAATTTTGGACAAACGAATTATGTAGCTACCAAAAGCGGGGTTATCGGCATGACCAAAGTATGGGCTAAAGAATTAGGTAGAAAAGGTATTACAGTAAATGCAGTAGCTCCTGGCTTTATTGCTACTGAAATGGTGAAAAGCATACCTGAAAAAGTGATCAATATGCTGGAAGGAAAAACACCTTTAGGTAGATTAGGAGAACCGGAAGAAATTGCTAACGCCTATGCTTTTTTAGCATCTGATGAAGCTTCATTTATTAGCGGTACTACCTTAAATGTAGATGGTGCGGTAACTATCTAAATTAAGCTGTCATAATTAAAGAACTATGAGAAACGCAATCATAAGCGGAACTGGGTCCTATGTTCCGAAAAGACTGTTGAAAAATGAATACTTCAACGAACTTTTGGGAGAAGATGTTGATACTTGGCTTCGTGAAAATTTAACTATTGAACAAAGGTATTGGTGCGATGAAGATGAATCTACTATAGATTTATGCGAAAAAGCTGCCCTTAAAGCATTGGAAAGTGCTGGCATCCGTGCAGATGAATTGGATCAAATCATCATTTCTACTGATACTCCAGAATATATATCTCCATCAACTGCTGCAATTCTACAAGATCGATTGGGAGCTAAAGGTGCTGGAACTTTTGATTTGAATTCTGCTTGCGCTGGATTTGTAAGTGCTATAGATACCGCTTCAAAATACATTATTGCAGATAAGCAATACAGAAATATTCTGGTGATAGGCGCTTATGCCATGAGCAAATATTTAAATAAATCAGATAAGAAAACAGTGACTCTTTTTGCAGATGGTGCAGGGGCTGTAATTTTATGTGCTGCAGAAAATACGGAAAGTGGTTTTTTAAATGCACATCAATTCACACAAGGTCAATATCATGATTGGATGGGGATTTATGCTGGCGGAACTGGCTGTCCTGTAAATCATAAAGTTGTGGATAGCGGAAAACATCAGCTTCAGTTTGTGAAAAAATTTCCAAAAGATTTGAATCCCACCATGTGGACAGAAATGAGTCATAGAATGGCAAAAGAAGCTAATATTGATATAAAAGACATCAGTAAATTCTTCATGACTCAAATCAACATTAATGCCATTTACGAAATGTTGGATAATTTAGGCTTGGAAAAGGATAAGGCTAAATACATCATGCATAAATATGGCTATACAGGTTCTGCCGCAATTCCTATGGCAATTGATGAGTCTTTTCGAAGTGGAGAAGTAAAAAATGGTGATATCATATTTTTAATTGGTTCTGGCGGGGGATTATCTTTCGCTGGTGCTGCTTTTAGAATCTAAAATTTTATTCTGTGTACAACATGAACTTTTTAATAGGAATGATTCCAGTTGCAACAGCCACAACGATTTTACTTTCAGTATATGCAATAGCTGTTATTTATTTGGTTTTCAAAGGCTTTAAGCAAACCCAAAACATGAATGATTATGCAGTAGGAAGCATTTCATTTTCTCCTGCTTTTGTGGGATTATCACTGGCCGCTTCTATGACTAGTGCTGCTACCTTTATCATTAATCCCGGCTTAATTGGAACTTACGGTCTTAGCGCTTTTATTTCCTATGGATTGGCTTTACCCATAGCGGCCGTTTTTTCACTTATTCTGTTAACTAAAGGATTCAGGAAATTCGGAAGTAAAGTTTCGGCACTCACCATGGCACAATGGATGGGAAATCGTTATCAAAGCAAAGGCTTTTCACTATTTTTTGCTTTCCTTTCTCTGCTCCTCATCACTTTTATAGTTTTGATTTGTGTAGGAATCAGCCAAGTTTTATCAAAAGCATTGAATGTAGATGAGGTCTGGGTTTTGACTGGAGTAGTAGTCTTTATTTTTGGTTATATGATGTTTGGGGGAGCAAATTCTATGGTTTATACGAATGCTATTCAAGCAATTTCCATGTTGATAGTAGCCATTATATTAATTGCTTCTGGCTATGAATATTTGGATGAAGGCATCAGCGGATTTATGGACAAACTAAATAATATTGATCCTTTGCTGACTAAGCCACTGAATCCTGAAAGCCCTATTTTCAGAGATTATTTTGAAATTATATTTTGCCAGATGGTGGTGGGAATTGCTATAGTTTGCCAGCCTCATATCTTGACTAAATCGCTGCTTTTAAAGAAAGAAAGTGACGTGAACCGATATTTGATTGTAGGTTCTATTGTCCAATTCCTTTTCTTTTTGGTTGTGATTGCTGGTTTGTACGCTAGAATAGAATTCCCAGATTTAATGGCTGACGGAAGCCCTATTGCACCTGATGGATTAATTTCTACTTATGTAGTCAGTAAGTTCCCTGTTTACATCAGTATTGTGATCATTTTTGGATTAATTTCAGCAGGAATGTCCACACTTGAGGGCTTGATTCAGAGTTTGAGTACGACCATTACATCCGACATATTATTGAAAATCAGTCCAAAAAATATTAGAGAAAAGCTTACTGAGCCAAAAAATGGAATGTTGATTAATAAAATAGTCATTATTCTCTTGGCTATTGTTTCTTTTATATTTTCCTATCAGCAATTGATAAATCCAAATATGAGCGTGGCAATATTTGCTCAAAATGGGGTTTATGCTTATTTTTCATGTGCATTCATTCCTGTTCTATTCGGCATGTTCTTTCAAAGGACAAATCCGAAGGCGGTGTATTTAGCAGCCTTAACGGCATTGATTGTTTATTTCAGCATATATTATGGAGGTCTAACACCATATATGAAAGGAGAAGTTAAAAACCCCGCTATATCTTCTGCTCTAGCTATAATAAGCTCATCAGTTGTCGGATTAATTTTTTATTTTGTACTACCAAAACAAGCAAAAGATGAAATGTGATTGGTTCGAAAAATGGAGCACCTACAGTCCAAACAAACTGGCAGTTAAAAATATTGACACTGGTTTAGGCTATGATTATAAATCATTAAATCATGCTGCAAATGCTGTATCACATATACTCGAAAAAGATTTCAATTTAACTAAAGGTGATAGATTATTAATACTCGCAGATTTTGATGCGGAATATGTTGCGTTATTAGGGGTGGCACAAAAAATGGGGATCATTTTAGTCCCTATTAATTACAGATTAAGCGCGAGCGAAATTGCCTTTTTAGTGCAAAATTCAGATCCAAGTTTGATAATAGTGGCTGAGGAGTACAGAAGCTTATTAAATAATGTTCCACAATTAATCAAAGAAAAAGTAATCGCATTTGCCCAATATAAAGAATGGTTATCGACAGCTGCAAAAGAGCAAAAAGCTGAATATACTTCAAAACCTTTAGAAGAGACGCATCCTGCATTTATCCTCTACACTTCTGGCACAACTGGACAACCTAAAGGTGCTATTTACACTCATGGAATGATGTTGTGGAATAGCATCAATACTGCAATCAGACTTAAAATCACTTTGGATGACATTTATCTTAATGTAATGCCCCCTTTTCATACTGGAGGTTGGAATGTGTTAACTGCTCCTATCCTACATTTTGGTGGAACACTCATTATGATGCCAAAATTTGATTCTGAAAAGGTGTTATTTGCTTTAGAAAATGAAAAGATTAGCATTGGTATGTTGGTCCCTACCATGGTGAGGATGCTAAGTGAAAGTGATCATTTCAAAAAGACAGATTTCAGTCAATTGCGCTTTATGATAGTGGGCGGTGAAGCCTTACCGATTCAACTAATTGAGCAATGGAACGAACAGGCAGTACCAATTCGACAAGGATATGGTTTGACTGAATGTGGACCAAATATCACCTCTTTGGAAGCAGAGGATGCTATTAGAAAAAGAGGCTCGATTGGCTTTCCGAATTTTTATGTGGACACTAAATTGATGAATGAAGCCGGAGTGGAAGCAGAACCTCAAGAAAAAGGAGAACTTTGGATTAAAGGACCAATCGTCACCCCTGGTTACTGGAAAAACCCTAAAGAAACGGAAAAAGCCATAGTAGATGGCTGGTTCAAAACAGGAGATATCTTAAAAGAAGATGAGGATGGCTATTTGTATGTGGTAGACCGCATTAAAAATATGTTTATTTCTGGTGGGGAAAATGTTTATCCGGCTGAGGTGGAAAAATGTATCTTAAAACATCCTGAAATTAAGGAAGTATGCGTAATTGGCGTTCCTCACGATAAATGGGGAGAAGTTGGGAAAGCATTTGTGGTCTTTAAAAACGGTCAAAAAGAGGTATCTGATATAACGGCTTATTGCATAAAACACCTAGCTAAATATAAAGTACCCAAGCATTTTGAGGTATTGGAAGAGCTTCCAAAAAATGATACAGGAAAAATTAATCGGAAGTTGTTGGGCTGAAAGAAATATACCCTTGCTTTGATTTAAATTTAAAAATAGCTTAATTTCAATGCTTTTGAACTGAAGATTTTTTTAGCTACTACACTTTTGAAAAAACAAAAACTTAAAAAATTTAATGAATTTATCATGGGGCTTTTACCTCATGAAACCACCTATTTACTCAATAAGCAACAATTCGCTGATCCTGAAAATCTCATTATTTTAAAACAAACTCATGAAAAAGTGGCAGGTGTTACTCCTCAACCTGATTTTTCCACCCACATTGACAAAAGGAAATATTCACGAATGATTCAATGGATTAGCGAAAATTTGAATAATGCGGATGTGGATCAAGAATTTGATCAATTGATTGAGCTGGAAAAAAAATTGATGAATGATGCCATAAGCACAGAAGATGAACAGATTCTATTAACCATCATTAAAAATACAGATACTTCTCATTATTATTTCATGAAGCGGTTTGAGTTGACCATGCACCTGTTAAATTACTTATTGGTGCGTATGCGTCATAAAGAATATAATGAAGCCGTTAATTTTGTTAATCGATACAAAAACAATTACGATCAATGCCGATTGGTTTACGGAAGAATACAAGAAGCTACCTTTGATATCACAAACCAATATACTTTCAATGATAAAGAATCTAAGCAATGGGAAAGTTGGTTGCTAACGATTTTCCGTGACCCTATGATGGATGGAATGAACCGCTATTATTCACTGGTTCGACTTATATTCCTTTATTACAATTACAATCAGCAAGAAAAGATGGAGAATCTTTTCGAAGAAGTGGAGCCTTTATTGGAATCAGGGAATTTCTACAGTAAACGAATATTAATTAACTATTATGGGAACAGACTGCTTTTCCATAGTAAAGCCAATCAACTGGATTTAGCGGAGAAATATGGCTATCTGTCTATCAGAGTAGAAAACAGCGATTTCTTGCATTATGTCAACAATCTTAATACAGTTTTATTAAAAAAAGGCAAAACTAAAGAAGCACTTAGCTTGATGAAAACGGCTTTTCCACAAGCAAAAAATAGTGCTAACTTTCATCATAGAGTGAGCTTTGTGGCATCTTATGTGCGTTGCCTTACTGATTCAGAAGAATTGAACAAAGCCATCACACATGCTGAAATTTTTCTCTCTGCTTATAAAAAAGAACTACTGGAGCACAGATGGCACTTTTTTTTTACTGTCTATTTTCGGGCTTTATTTTTGAAGGGACATTACAGAAAGATATTGCAATACATCAATAAATTTAAGCTACTGGAAAGAGAACAGAAGTATTTGCAAAAAATAAGTTCGGTGGCTACTCTTGAATGGTATTATTTTGCAGCTTCTTATAAAAGTGAAAAAATAGAGTTAGATGCATTAAAAGAATTCTATAAAAATTTTCTGAGAACCTACGATAAAATTAGTAACAGGAGTAAAGCAGTAAATGAATTGCTAAAAGACACTCAAAAAGTGATACCTGAACTATTCTAAAACCTAATAGTCACACCCCTTTATTTCAAAAAAATTACATTTAAAAATCACATAAAAGACTTTATAAGAATAAAACACCATAATAGTCAACCCAATTTCAATAATATTCTTCATTTGGTTTGAATTAAGCTTTCATAGATTAGCAAAATAGATTTATAGCAAAGTTAATTTTACACAAATGAGAAATGAAAGCATTTTCTTCTTACAAGAAAAAGAATCTTACTCTATTTATCTTTCTTCTAATAATGATAATTATGGTTTTGACTACTAATAACGCAAATAGTCAAAACCAGTTCGAGAGATTGGAATACCCTTTTGAAATGAAAAAGAAAAAGCTCTCTGACAGTAAGACTATGGCTTATGCAGACATAGGAGAAGGTGAATCTATTTTATTCATTCATGGCTTAGCGAGTTATGCTCCCGGATGGAAATATAACATCAGCGAGTTATCCAAATCTTATAGATGCATTGCAGTGGATTTGATTGGATATGGGAAATCCACTAAAGGTAATTTCAAAGCAGACATGAGTTTTCATGCTCAATATCTAATTGAATTGATGGATAAATTAAACATTACCTCTTTTCACATAGCAGGTCATTCAATGGGAGGTCAAATTGCATTGACGATGGCACTCACTGAACCTAAAAAAGTAAAATCTCTATTATTGATGGCTCCTGCGGGTATTGAAACCTTTAATAAAAAAGAAAAAGAGGTTTTTAAAAATTCTACCTCACCAGAAAGCATTGCTAATGTATCTGATGAGCAATACCGCATCAATCTTTCTTTAAATTTTTATGAAATGGATGAAAGAGCGGAATTCATGTATGAGGATAGAATGAAAATCAAAACTGATAGCCAATTCATGGAATATAGCCATGTAGTTGCCGAAGGGGTAATGGGAATGTTAAATGAGCCTGTTTTCGAACAATTAGGAGAAATCAAACAACCTACTTTGATATGCTATGGAAAAGAGGACCGACTTATTCCAAATACCTACTTACATAAAGCATTGAATACCAAATTAATAGGCGAAAAAGCTACGGAAAATATTCCGAACAGTAAATTAGAAATGATACCCAAGGCCGGTCACTTTGTACATTTTGATCAGCCTGAGAAAGTAAATGAAATCATGAAAAACTTTTTAGAAAACAATTAAACCACTTAATATACGACTACTATGAAAACGACAATTACAATTTGCTTAAGCATTTGCCTTTTATGGGCAAATAGTATTTATGCGCAACAAACCATTACGGGTAAAGTAATAGACGGAGATAACAATGATCCACTTCCTGGAGTTAATGTTATGATTGAAGGCACTCAAGAAGGTGTTTCTACTAAAACAGATGGGACATTTGAATTGAAAACTTCCCAATCTAACCCTACTTTAGTTTTTAGTTTTATAGGATTTGAAACTATTAGGAAACAAGTTAGCGGTTCCTCAGATTTAGGCACTATTACCATGACTCCTTCATTAGTTTACTTAACAGATCAAGTTGTGGTTTCAGGAACTAGAAGAGCAGAAAAAATAACTGAAACGCCAGCTACAATCCAGGTAATTGATTCCCGGCAAATCAATGAACTTCCATCTTTTAATGCAGGAGAACTGTTATCCAGAGTAAAAGGTGTGGAATTTATTCGTTCAGGAGTTATTGGAACAGGAATTAATATTAGAGGTTTTAACAGCAACTTTAATGCTAAAAACCTTCAAGTGAACGATGGACGTTTTGCTACCTTAATTGCAACAGGCCTACCACTTGGTCCGCTTTCTACATTTATAAAAGAAGATATAGATAGAGTAGAAGTGATTTTAGGTCCTAATGCAGCTCTTTACGGACCGAATGCACATAACGGTTTAGTGAATACTATCATGAAAGATCCGCGCACCTCAGAAGGAACAACAGTTGCTTTAGGAGCAGGAAATCAGAATATGTTTACCGGAAGATTAAGGCATGCACAAAAAATCAATGATAAATTATCATTCAGAATTTCTGGCGAATATACCAGAGGAACAGAATTCGAATTTGCTGATTCAGTTTACGTAACAAGGGTTGATAATGAAGGTAATCCTTATAAATCAGCTGAAGAGGAGTTGGAACTGGACAATGATTTTGAATTTTTAAAAGGTAATGCCTCATTAGTTTATGAGGTAACAGATAATGCTGAAATAGTGGCTACATGGGGAGGAAGTAATAGTACTTATTTAGCTCCCACCAATGTTGGAAGAAACCAAATTAAAGATTGGAGAATTAATCATTACACGCTGAAATTTATATCTGACAACTGGTTTGCTCAAGCTTATTATACCACGAGTAAAACTGACTCAACTTATGCAATTGATGAAAGAACTAAGCAGTATTACAGAGGAATAGATTCAGGATTAAGTGATGCTCAAGCTAGAGGCGATTTTTCTTATCAAAGTGGGGCTTTATTTGTTGATGATTCTAGAAGAATTAATGCTGAAATTCAACATAACAACAGCATTGGAGATTTGGATATTGTAGTTGGATCTCAGTTCCAAAGAGATATGGCTAATAGTCATGGTACCTATTTATTAGATGAAAATGAAAATGATTTCATCACTATAAATCAAATCGGATTTTATACGCAATTAGATTATAAATTAGGAAATGGTTTTAAATTAACTGGAGCAGCTAGAGGAGATTACCATGAAGTATATGAATTTAATTTCGTTCCTAAGGGCGGGATAGTAAAATCTTTTGAAAATGGTGCTGCAAGATTAACCTACAGTAAAGGAATTGCTGCTCCCACTATTCTCAATATGTACGGAAATTTATTTAGCGGTTTAATATTAGGTAATTCTGATGGTTTCACTTTAGCTGATGGTACTAAAGTTGAAAAACAAAGAGTTGAACAAATTCAGACAATAGAAATAGGCTATAAAGGAAAACCAGCCAAAAAATTCTATGTAGATGCAAATGCTTATTATAATATGTCCAAGGATTTCCTAAGCCCTGTAACGGTAGTGGGTGTGACAACCGAAAGAGGTGATCAGCCTATTGAAGAGGTTCAAGCTGGATATGCTGTATTCGGAGGCTTAGTAGCCACCTATATAAATTTTGGTGAAGTGGATACTTATGGATTTGATTTAGGGCTTAATTATGCTTTAAGTAACAGTTTAAGTTTAAATTTCAATTACTCTTTCTTTGATTACTACGTGGATGAAGAAAATATGGAAAATGATTTCAATAATGATGGAGTGGTCAATAAGCTAGACGTATTAGTAAATTCACCCAACCATAGGGCAGGTTTTGGACTAAATTATTCAGGTAGCAAATTTTTCGGTACAATTTTCACTCGTTGGGTACAGGAATATGACTACTTCTCAAGTTTTCAAATTGCAGCAAAAACACAAGATTTAACCTATAGAGGTGTACCAATTGTGGAAAATGCGAGAAGCGCTGACACTTGGAATTATGGACCATTGGGAGGATTTGTGAATGTTGATGTGAGTTTAGGTTATAGAATCAATGATAAATTCACAGTTTCAGGTCAGGTAACCAATCTATTTGATTCAGAATTTAGAGAGTTCACAGCCTCCCCTTTCATTGGAAGGTTATTTAACTTTGAATTTAAAATGAAATTACCACCAATAGGTCAATAATAATTTTAACATCACCACGACCAACCTTCATAAAAAAAGACTGCTAAAAATAGCAGTCTTTTTTTTGATTCTTAACCTAATTTAATATTTAACAAATTTTTGAGTAAGCCCTACTTTATTCAAACGGATAAAATATAATCCTGGAGACCAATTACTTAAATCTATTTTAGTACTCTCGCCTTCAACCTTCAAATCTTTAATAATCTTGCCCCTGGCATTGTAAATTTTTAAACGATCTGACTTTCCATTATGGATCAAACTTATTTCACTATGTGCTGGATTCGGATAAACTTTAAACTCGTTTTCTTGGGCATTATCGTTTGAAGTTACCCCCCCAAGCTCAAAACTTTGTTCTTTACTACATCCATTTTCATCAGTTACTATCACAGTATAAACCCCTATCTCAAGTCCATCAATCATAGAGGTATTTGCTCCATTACTCCATAGATAAGAATAGGCACCCATACCACCTGAAACCGTTAATTCTATAGCTCCATTACCATCTAAACTGGTACTATTGGTAACCTCCGCGGATATTTCTAAAACATTAGGACTTCCTATTAAAACTGTATCAGAAAGTGTGCAACCAATGCTATCCGTAACTGTAATAATATATTCTCCTGCAGATAAGCCTTCCCAAATATTACTTTCTACCTGAGAACTTTCATTTAAACTATAAGTAAAGGGGGGTATTCCTCCTGTAATAATTACCTCGATTAAACCATCACTCTCTCCTGCGCAACTTACATCAGATGTTAATACTTCAGTAATTGAGAATCCAATGCATGGATCTTCAGTTACTTGAAAACTCTCGGAAGCAGTTGCAGCGTTATATTGTTCATTCCCTGCTTGATTTGCAGTAATTGTTACAGTTCCAACTGTTCCCTCCAGGCTAATAGTAGTCCCATTAATCGTGGCTGGACCTGATATTTCATAAGTTAAAGCAAGTCCACTGGAAGCCGTAGCTTCTACATCAAAATCAGGATCCGTTATGAATTTATCAGCTATTGAGGTTATGCTTATAGTCTGATCTAATTTATTAACGGTTAATACTTTTTGAACTGTAGGAGCAGCTAAATAATCTGCGTTTCCATCTTGAGATGCGGTAATAGTAGTTTGACCTGCTCCAATTATAGTAAGTGTGCTGCCTGAAATAGTGGCAACGTCTAAATTACTTGATGAATAAGAAATGGCTAGACCGCTGGAGGCTGTTGCACTTAATTCAAAAGCTTCGTCATTTACAAACTTTTCAGGAAGATCTGTGAAACTGATAGTCTGTGAACTTCTACCCTTAGTAATCGACCAATCAAAACCAGCTGTACTGTGTGTATCCCTCCAATTTATATAAATTTTCTGGCCAGCACTTAAAGTTAATGTGACTTCAGATTGAAGGTTTTCAAAATTATCATTTGAAGCCAGTAATGTGTTGCAATCACTAAAAATACTTAAATCAGTATCGATAGTGGTGGATCCAACTGAGCTGATAATATATTCTCTATCTTCCGTTGCATCAAATTCAAACAATTTTGGTGCAGTATCTACTATATTATTACCCAAATTGGCGGTAATGGCAGTACTACAATCAATTGTTTCTATAGTTTCAACACAAAAACTAACTGAATCACTAGAGCCAAATACTCCTCCTGATTTAATAATTCGATCATCATTATCTATTAGGGAATAAGAACCATTACCATAATTACAACAAATACCATCATTCGCAGTATCAAATATTTCAAATTGATAATTTCCATTTCCAAAATCAAAAGTTTCTGTATAAGTGGTGTTATTTTCATAGGTGATTGAATCAGTCTGAACAACATTTCCCTCATAAGTTAAAGCCCAGGAAGTCTCAGCACCAAAATTATCAGTAGTAATGCTCAGCAATAAAGGACCAGAATAGCATCCTAATGTATTTATACTTAAAACTGAAGAATATTCACCTGATCCACCATCCACACAATTAGCTTTAACCTTTATTTCATAAGTATTCCCTTCTTCTAGCCCAGTTAACTGAATTGAATTGGTAGCACTACTATTAATTATACCATTTGCCCAAACATCATAACTACTTGCATTGGTAACCGCATCCCAAGTTAAACTTAGGCTAGTGGTAGTTCTATCTACTAACGCTAAACCTATTGGAGCTGCTAAATCACATCCATCATTAATTTGACCTAGATTTTCTCTAAATCCCCCTGGCTCAAATAAAGCATAGGACCGTGTTTTCTGACCTGCGGAAAACATAAACATGCAAGCGTCATTCGTATAATCCATATAATTCATGAACATATCACTTGTATATTCAGTATTCTCAGTACAAGATTTTGTAGGATATGCTGGGCATCCACCATTCGATTCAGCTGCTACGGGAGTATCTAAAACCCCATCATCCACAGTACAATTCCCATCTCCCCAGATATGTCTTAAATTTAAGTAATGTCCTATTTCATGCGTGGTAGTTCTGCCCTTATTGAAAGGTGCGTTTAAATAAAAGTTGTTACCTGTATCATAATCAGAGCTTCCAAAAAATTCAGGCCCCACTACCACACCATCAGTTTCAAAAGCTCCACCCGGAAATTGGGCATATCCCAACAAAGTTCCTGATAACTTACATACCCATATATTCAAATGAGTTTCCGGAGTAATAGGATCTACTCCGCCTGTAGCGGTGCTCTTCATTTCATCATTAGTTTCCCACTCGATTTTTGAAGAAGACTTACGTGTAATTCCTTCCAGGGTAAAGGTCAATTGATAATCACTTACTACTCCTTCAAATTCAGTAGGGACTCCAGATATATCTGTATTTAAAGCTCTAAAATCCTCATTTAAGACTTGAATTTGCGATTCAATCTGAGCAATACTTATATTTTGCTCTGGACTATTTTCATTATAAATAATATGAACATATACAGGAATATCTCTTACAGTATTGGAAATGGCTGCCCTGGAAAATCTCAGTTGCTCTTGAAATTCTTTAGTTTTTATTTGAATCTTTTCATAAGAAGATTTGTAGACTGGATTATTCTCTAATTTTTGAGCATGCACAATCTGAGCAGCACAAGTACGCTCTTGAACTGACTGTGACCAAATAGTCCCACTAAAGAAAAGCAATAACAGTAAAAAGTAAAATCCTTTCATATATTATAAATATTTATAAAGAGCTATCATTCTTTATAAAATTAAGGAAATTATAATATCTATGATGATAACTGATTTTATTTTCGATGAGTGTAAGTCTATCTGGTGTAAGAAAAAGCCCAAAAAGGATAGACTTCAACATAATCATACAATAGTAGAGAGCTTAGTACATGACTATTTCAAATCTCCAACCACAAACATTAATAATCAAGCATAGCTAAAGGCAGGTGTTGTATGCTTTTAAATTTATGATGGATTCATGGAAATTTTCACCTGATAGGAATTATCAGATGCTAAAAAGTATCGGAATTGGTACTAAAAAAGCAGAATCAATCTGAAAAAGAAGATTGATTCTGCTCAAAATTATATATGAATTTTAATTTAACTCTCCTCTCAGCTCATAAGCCCTTCGCATTTTATTCACCATAGCAGTACTTTCAGCAAAGTATAATGATTGTTGTCCGTCACTCATTGCTTTTTCAGGATCGGGGTGCAATTCAAAAATCACGCCATCAGCACCAGCCATAATTCCTGCTAAGGCAACAGGCTCAACATGTTTTCTGATACCGATTCCATGAGAAGGATCGACCACTACGGGTAAATGGGTTCGGTCTTTTAGAACCGGAATCGCATTGATATCCAAAGTATTTCGGGTCATATTTTCAAAGGTTCTAATTCCTCTTTCACATAAAATTAAATCTTCATTTCCTCCACTGAAAACATATTCGGCAGAATATAACAATTCTTCAATTGTACCGCTAACTCCTCTTTTAATCATAACGGGCTTATCCACTTTACCCAACTCATCCAATAAATTGAAATTCTGTGTGTTTCGGGCACCAACCTGATAGATATCTATGAAATCATACATTTCTTCCACTTGCGATACCTGCATCACTTCAGTAATAATTTTTATACCAGCCGCTTTGGCTTTGTCGTGCCACATTTTCAAACCATCCATTCCTAAACCACGGAAAGAGTAAGGTGAACTTCTTGGCTTATAAACCCCTCCACGCATGATTTTCACATTATTCTCAACCAAATGAGCAATTACCGCATCCACCTGGTCTTCATTTTCAATACTGCAAGGTCCTGCCATGATATTGAAATGATTTTGAGAAATAATATCGCCATCGCGTAGTTTAATTTCCGCAGGGTTTACTTTCCATTTTTTGGAAACCAATTGGTAATTATCGGAAACCACATGCACATCTTTCACTCCTGCTAGATGTCCGATTTCCCGGATGTCAATGTCTCCTTTTTCCAGTGCTACCAAATAAAATCCTTTTTGGGTTTGCACTTCGCTCACTGATTTAGTGAATTTTCCCAAAGAGGAGATTAGATCTTCTTTTTGGGTGGTATCTATATTTTTTTCAAGTTGTAGTATCATATTTTAGATTTTTAGAGTCTAGAATCTAGAGCCAAGACTTGATATCCTGATTATAGATTTTAGGTTGTTTAATATTTACGCATTCCAATTTTCAACTATTTTAATCTTTATTAGTAATATTTTCTGCTTTCATTTTTCTCCCATTCTTTTCGCTTGAACAAAAAGAAATCAGCCAGAGGCTGACCAGCCTCTGGCTGGCTTCCACCCGCATGGCCAACGCTTGCCCGCTAAACTTTCCTCCCTCAGGCTTTTCCGAGTTCCTCGGAAGTGGTCGAGTTAGTTATAAATTAATTGATCTCATATCTTACTTTATGCTCCTCACTCAAACCTTCCAATAACTAACAACTTTTTCCTACTTTATTTCAAGTAAACATCCGTTTCTGCATCTTGGCCACTGCCCTAACTTCCCCCCTTGGGGGTTAGGGGGCTTCTTACCTTACCAATAAATTCCTCAATACTTTTTTTCAAATTACCACCATCCAAAGCCTTAATAAATGCGCTTCCAATGATACCTCCATCAGCATATTCATTGACCATGCTTAAAGCTTCATGATCACTTATTCCAAACCCTACCATTCTTGGTGTTTTCAATTTCATGGATTGAATGCGTTTTAAATAATCTAGCCTTTCGGGACTTTCACCCCAACTACCACCAGTCGTACTGGAACTGCTCACCATATAAATAAAACCACCTTCCTGTGCATCAACTTCTCTGATTCGTTCCTCTGAAGTTTTAGGCGTTACCAAAAATACATTTTTTAAATTATATTTTTCGAAAATGGGCTTAAACTGCAGTTTGAATTCATGCATGGGCATATCAGGCAAAATCAATCCGTCCACTCCTACTTCAGCACATTTTTGGCAAAACTTTTCAGTACCATATTTCAATACATTATTACAATAGCCCATAATGAAAACCGGTTTTTCCGTAATTTTCCGTAAGTCCGCCAGTTGTTCAAAAAGCTTGTTCAAATTCATACCATTTGCCAATGCTTTCATACTACTCTGCTGAATGGTTGGTCCATCAGCCAAGGGATCTGAATAAGGCATTCCAATTTCAATTACATCCACATCAGCCTTATCCAATGCTTTTAAAATCGTGTTAGTGTCTTCCAAATTAGGATAACCGGCTGTAAAATAAATTGTCAGCTTTTCTTTATCTTTCTGCTGGAATATATGTTCAATTCTGTTTTTCATATTAATAAAACCTAGAGTCTAGAACCTAGAATTAAGACAATGATAAAGAACCATGCTTAATTATTAATTCCTAATTATTAATTACTAATTAAATTTTAGTAGTTTCCAAAGTTGATATAAGTCTGCAAATCTTTATCACCTCTTCCCGATAAATTAACCACTACTACATCATCCTTTTTAAATTTAAACTGGTCTAAAGCCGCTAAAGCATGAGCAGTTTCCACTGCAGGAATAATCCCTTCAAGCTTACTCAATTCAACCCCTGCATCCATGGCTTCTTTATCGGTTACATATTTAAAGATTCCTCTTTTACTGGCATATAAATGAGCATGCAAAGGGCCAATACCAGGATAATCTAATCCAGCTGAAATGGAGTAAGGTTCCGTTACCTGACCATCTTCTGATTGCATTAATAAGGTTTTAAATCCATGCAAAACTCCTGAGCTTCCTCTGGCAGTTGTAGCGGCAGTTTCTCCACTATCCAAACCATGGCCTGCTGCTTCTACTGCTACCAGTTTTACTTTCTCATTATTCAAATAATGGTAAAATGCTCCTGCTGCATTGCTTCCTCCACCAACACATGCCACTACATAATCCGGTACATTGGTACCTTCTTGATCTTGCAATTGTGCCATCATTTCTTCGCTGATTACGGATTGGAAACGAGTCACCATATCAGGAAAAGGATGAGGACCTACAACTGAACCAATGATATAATGCGTATCATCAGGATTATTGATCCAATAGCGCATGGCTTCATTGGTGGCATCTTTCAAAGTTTTAGAACCAGAAGTTGCCGGAATCACCTCAGCACCCAAAATTTTCATTCGCTCTACATTAGGCTTTTGCCTTTCCATATCAACCTCTCCCATAAAAACCTTGCAAGGCAAATCTAACAAAGCACAAGCGGTAGCGGTTGCCACTCCATGCTGACCGGCTCCTGTCTCGGCAATGATTTTCTTTTTGCCTAAACGCTTCGCCAGCAATGCTTGTCCAATGGCATTATTGATCTTATGCGCTCCGGTATGGTTTAAATCTTCTCTTTTCAGATAGATTTTGGCGCCATGTTTCTCTGAAAGCCTTTTTGCTAAATATAAAGGAGTTGGTCTCCCTACATAATCTTTTAGCAAAGCTTTAAACTCCTCTTGAAATTCCGGTTCTTCTGAAATTTTGAGATAATTATTTTTCAACTCTTCAATATTAGGATGCAAAAGCTCTGGAATATAAGCCCCGCCAAACTCTCCATAATATCCGTTTTCATCTATTTTGATTTCCATAATGACTAGTATTTAGTAGCGAGTATCTAGTAACCTGAGTTCGACTCTAATTTGGAAATTCAGATTTTCATAAAATTAAATAGACAAGGCGTCTTTTAGAAGATATAGCGAGCTATATCGAGGAAAGACAACGCAGTATATTGGATTTTATGGAAAAGTTTTCCCCTTTCCGC
>NZ_JAGXGF010000242.1 GCF_024636815.1 Marivirga sp. | reverse complement strand
TGATAATTCTTTCTTCCTTGCATGGCAAAATATAGCAAATAAAATACATTTAAACAACTGAATATCAGATATATAAGTGTATTTTTTAGGATATAGACTTAGTCTAAATTATGCTGTATTTGAGTTGTGCAACAGCCACGTTCGCTTGTTCTTCCATTGGTGATGTAGGATTGTTTATATTTTAAATTAATATTAAAAATATTAAAACTTTAAAAGTAATATGGTGTCTTATTTATAAAAATTATAACTTATATTTAATATAACTAAGCAATAAATATAAGTTTAAGTTAACCCCCTATTAAGTGAAATTACTATCTATAACCTTTTTAATACTGTTTTTAACACCTTTTTTCTTAATCGGTCAAGCTAAAAGTAATGATACTTTTGCTGAAAAATCAATTAAATATGGAATAGATAAAACTTATGAGCCTTATGAGTTTGTAAATACAAATGGTAAAGCCGATGGATTTAATGTTGATATTATTAAAGCAATAGGGGCTGAGCTCAATTGGGATGTTCAGATTTGTCCGGATGATTGGATAAACATCAGGTACAAATTGGAAAACACCAACGAGCTAGATGCTACTGCTTATTTTAAAACTGCAGCACGTGAGGATAGTATTCTATTTTCTCGCCCCATTAGTTTAGTATATTATTCCATATTTACCCGTTCAGATAAGGAACCTGTGGAGGATTTATTTAGTCTTTCAGGTAAAAAAGTAGCCATACAAGAAGTCACTATAGTCGCAGAATATTTTGATCAATTAGGGTTTCTAGATTTAAAAGAGCTTCAAGCTTACTCTTCCGAAACTGATGCTATTGATGCAGTGGTTAGAGGGGATGCCGATTGCGCTATTACTTCTTTTATGACTACTAACTATAAAATGGAGGTTGAAAATATTGAAAATATTCAATCTTCCAGTGATCCAGTTTTCATTACAGAATATTGCTTTGTAGTCAATAATGAAAATTCTGCAATGTTAGATTCTCTCAATTGGGGATTAAGGTTAGTAAAAGCATCCGGTGAATATGATCGTTTATTTCAAAAATGGTTAACGCCTAAGAAAAGCTGGTGGTCACAAAATCAAGATTTAGTCATAATAGTATTGAGCATATTCTTCTTGCTTTCGATTATGGCGGTGATTTATATTTATTCCTTAAAGAAATTGATTCAGAAAAAATCGCAGGTTATTAAAAAGGAAATTCAAACCAGAACAGAAGCTGAATGGGAGCTAATTGAGAGTGAGAGCTTAAGAAAGAAAATGGAAGATTTTACTTCTGTAATGTTTGTTGAGATTGATTTAGAGAATAATATTATTCAAGCACCTAAATTATTTTATTCTATTTTGGGATTTGATGGAAAGGAAATTTTGGGTGTCAATATTCATCAACTCTTGAACACTAAATCAGTAACTAAAGATAAGGAAATTAAAAGTGTATTAATGAATAAAGAATTTTCTTATCTGGATGCCGAATATGAATTTAAAACCAATTCAAGCATACCTGTTTGGATGGATAGCAGTACCTCCCTTCTTTATGATGAGAAAGATAGAATTAAGGGGTTTAAGCAATTTTTTAGAGATATAACACCACTCAGACAAGCTAATCTAAATTTAAAAGATTTGAATGCCGAACTTGCTAACTTTATGTATAAAACTTCCCATGATGTTAGAGGGCCTATTGCCAACGTTTTAGGCTTGGTGAATCTTGGGAATATGATGTCTGATGATAAGGAAATTATTGGTTATTTTGGGATGATTGAACAGAGTGTGAAAAAGCTTGAGCACATCTTTAATGATTTCAAAGAAGTTAGCTTTATTCTTCATGGAAATTTAAATATTACAACATTTGATTTAAGAGAATTGATAGAAGAGGTGTCTAATTCGGTCTTTATGAAGAGAAATAAAGAGATTAAAAAAGCAAGGATTGATATCAAGATAATAGCAGACTCCCAATACATGACTTCAGATCGAGCTTTACTTAAAAGATTATTCTATCAAATAATAGAAAATGTGTTTGAGCATAATAATTATTACGAAACGGAACTGAAAATTATTTTCGAAAAAGACAATTCATCTCATTACAAGATTCACTTTATAGATAATGGTGTAGGGATACCGGAGAATTTGCAAAAGAAAGTATTTGAGGTATTCTTTAAAGGAAGAAGAAGTGATATAAATATTGGTATGGGTCTTTATATGGCGAAGAAAGTAGTTTCTAGACTTGGTGGAGAATTAAGTTTAAAAAGTGAAATTGAAAATGGAACTACTATCGAGGTAATTTTACCTGTCAGACAAATCACAGAAAACTTAACTTATAACTAAGTTATTTAGGAATAGAGAAGGAGAAAATAGTGCCTTTCCCTTCCTCGCTTTTGACCCATATTTCACCACCGTTTTTTTCTACAAATTCTTTACATAAAATAAGACCTAAGCCTGTTCCTTTTTCTTTTGCAGTTCCTTGGGTGGAATGCTTGGTGTCTATTCTAAAAATCTTATTAGCTACTTCCTTAGGCATTCCTACGCCATTATCTGCTATTTTTACCACATAACGATGGTTTTCTTCTATAACCCCCATTTTAATTTGCCCATTTTCTTCGGTGAATTTGATTGAATTTGACAAAAGATTTCTAACTACGGTAGTGATAGAATTAGGATGGGCCTTAGCATTAATGGACTTTGTATTTTTAACCTCAATGCTGATATTTTTATTCTCGGCTTGATTAGCTAATAGCTTTTTATTTTCATTCAGCATTTCAGTTAAATCGAATTCTTCAGCGGTAAACTCTATATTTCCTGTCTGAGATCGAGACCATTGTAGTAGGTTTTCCAATAAAGTGAAGAGATTTTTTATGGATTTGTCTAAGTCCTTAGCTAACATTTGAATTTCTTCTGTACTCAAACTGCTGGTATGATTCATTAATAGACCAGAGAAAGAAGTAAGTGAATTTAAAGGTCCTTTTAAGTCATGGCTAATAATGGAGAAGAATTTGTCTTTTGTAGCATTCAAATCTTCTAATTCATCGTTTTGAGCATTTACTTTTAGATTAGCCTCTTTTAATTTAGCATTGTTTTTTCTTTGTAATATAAAAAGCGTAAAGATTAATAATAGAATTATGGCAATGAGTGCTACCATAATGATTAAGAAATTTTTAAACCTTTTCTCCTCCTCTAATTCAAACTCTTTTTGAATTCTATTTAATTCCAATTGATCAATCAGACTTTGTTTTTGATTTATGGAATATCGGCTTTGCATTTTTAAAATACTGCGGTCATTTTTTTCCTTTTGAAGGAAATCTTCTAAGGCTTTAAACAGCTCGCTGTACTCAAGTGCATTTTTATAGTCTCCTAATGCTTTATAGGCTTTACTTAATAAAGCATAAGTCTCCTGAACAAGCTCTTGATTTTGAGAGTTTTGAGCCAGTGGATTAGCTAATTTTAAGTTAGCCAAAGCTCTTTCTGCATTATCTTGCTTCAAGTAATACCTTCCGACTGAATTATATAAAGCAGCTAACTGAGCTTCTACATTTTCAATGTCTTTTAAGATGTCAAGTGCTATCACATAATTTTCGTAAGCTCGGTCTAATTTATTCTGCATTAAATAAATATTAGCGATAGCATTTAAACATTCTGCCTCTAAAATGGGTGATTGAATTCTTCTGTATGTAACCAAAGCACTTTTATAATGATTTAATGCTTTATCGAATTCGTTTTCATTAGTATAAATATATGCTAAGTCAGCATATGCTTTTGCCTCAATTTTCGGAATTCTTTCAGCTTTGGCATATTGAAGGATATTTTGATGCTGTTCTATGGATTTACCTGTTTCTCCGGTTTTATAATAGGTGTAGCCTAAATTTTGATTAATGTAAAGCCGGAGAGGCGGAAGATCGTAGTTTCGAAGGAGATTGGAAGCTTTTTCTAAAAATTCCTTTCCATAATAATAATCTTCTACTTGTTCAAAAAGCTGGTAAAATCCTATATAAGTGAAAATTAAAGCGGTTTCATTTTCAGTTTTCTCATCTATATCCAAGGCTCTGATGAGAAGAGACATGGCTTTTTCTAGATTATTGGTTTTATTGATATGAATGAAAGCTAGTTCTTTTGAAACTTTGCTTTCAATATCATTCCTGTCAATATCTTTAGCTGATTGTAGTTCTTCTTGCTTATTTTCAAGTAACTCTTCTGCATCAGAGCTAGAGATACGATCTTCCAATGATTTAAACCAATTCCATTCAGAAGAAATATCAGTGTTTTGAGCCTGCAATTGGCAGATTGTAATTAAAAAAAACGTAAGTAATAATATCGCTTTCTTAAGCATTATGTATTGACATTAAACATCAAATTAAGTAAAAAAACCCTGATAATAAATACCATGTTAAGTGTTTTTTAGCCAAAAATCAAGATTTATTGAGATGAATTTACCCATACGATTTTTAAGTATAAAATAGCCTAAATTTATTTTATTAAGTGATTTTGAGAACTTTTCTTTATATAAATGACTTAATCTAAATTTCAAAAATTAAGTAAAAATGTAATTAATTTAATAATAGATTTTAAATTTTAGATTAATGGACTTATATTTGGATGTAAGATATTTAAACGCTTTCGACATGAAGAGAATTTTATTAGTTATTTTGTCAGCATTATTCATTGGAGCATGTGCTCAAAAAACATGTCCTACTTATTCCTTCAATGATCTGAATACAGAACAAGAATCTAATTTAGAAGATCAATCTGTTTGATCTTTAGTTAAGATTATTCAATATATTTTTTTACGTCTTGAGCCGTAATTTTATCTGCACCTAAAATTATCAGTCTCTCCACAACATTTCGAAGTTCACGAATATTACCACTCCAATTATATTCCTTTAATTGATTCAGTGCATCTTTTTCAATTGATTTTTTCTTTGATCCGTGCTCTTCTGCTAAATCACTTAAAAACCTCTCTACTAATTCTGGAATATCATCTTTTCTATCTTTCAATGGAGGGACATTAATTCTGATTACACTTAATCTGTGGAATAAATCTTCACGAAATTCCCCATTTTCGATTGCTTCCTTGAGGTTTTTATTAGTTGCAGCAATGATTCTCACATCCACTTTAATATCTTTATCTCCTCCAACTCTATTGATTTTGTTTTCTTGCAAAGCTCGCAATACTTTTGCCTGGGCTGATAAAGGCATATCGCCAATCTCATCTAAAAATAATGTCCCACCAGTGGCTTGTTCAAATTTCCCTATTCTTTGTTTTATGGCCGAAGTAAAAGAACCTTTTTCATGACCAAATAGCTCACTTTCTATCAATTCAGATGGAATTGCAGCACAATTGACCTCCACCATAGGTGATTTAGTCCTTTCACTTTGCTCATGAATTTGTCTTGCAACTAATTCTTTACCGGTTCCATTTTCACCTATAATCAATACTCTTGCGTCAGTAGGAGCTACTTTAGCGATTGTATCTTTCACATCTTCCAATTCATTGGATGATCCAATCATTTCATACTTTTTAGAAACCTTTTTTCGCAATGTTTTAGTTTCTGCCATTAGATTTGATTTATCTAATGCATTTCTTACAGAAACCAATAACCTATTTAAATCTGGTGGTTTGGAAATAAAATCGAAGGCCCCTTTTTTGGTGGCTTCTACAGCATTGTCAATGGTGCCATGAGCAGAGATCATAATGAAGGGAATCTCAATGCCTTTTTCATAAACTGCATTTAGCAATTCCATGCCATCCATTTTGGGCATCTTGATATCGCAAAGGACAAGATCAAAATGCTCATTTTCTATTTTTTTTAAGCCATCGGCACCGTTTGCGACTTCCTCTACTTGATATTTTTCGTATTCCAATATTTCCTTTAAGGTTTGGCGAATACTGGCCTCATCATCTATCAATAGTATTTTGGACATATTTTTGAGTTTTGTTCAATATAAATAAAAAAATTGCAAGCCTATAAGCCGAGTTCTGTCCACTCCCAAATAAATTTGAAAGTGCTCTTATCATTTATCTAACGCAGTCTACCCCTTTTTACCATCCCGATTAATTCAGGATTTTCGGACGAGCAGCCCTTATCCCATAACCATTAGATGGCTATGGAAGCAAAAATGTATGTGACCTTACAACCCGAAAGGTTTACCGTGCACTCGAATATTACTATCCGAGACGGTGGGCTCTTACCCCACCTTTTCACTATGACCATAACGAATTAGACAAGCTAATTATCATGGCTACCTATTTTCTGTGGCACTGTCTGTTCCTGGTTTTAACATCAAGACCCTTGGTTTCTCAAGGTACGGTGCTCTGTGTTGCTCGGACTTTCCTCCCCTCGATAAATCGAAGAGCGATAAGACGGCTTACAATTTTTATAATTATATCTTATTGACAAAAATAAGACCAAAAAATGGATTTGGAAGGAGATTGGGTATATTAGTTGAAATAAATAAGAGATAAGAGTGCATGACTAGTGCACATCTTGTCCAGTTAATTTATGTTCCCAGGCATCTGCTACTGTAGCTACCTCTTCAATAATATCTTTCAAAACTGCTTCAGTTGCACTTTCTTTTAATATTGCTGCCTCAACCCTTATAAAATCATCAATTAGCACAAAACGAGCTGAGCAAAATGTAGCATTGGCTCGAATGAGGTTCTCCAGATTAATTGCTGTATTGAATTCACAAACTTTAGAAGTAAATTCTATACTAAGTTTGTTGGTGATATCACTCTTTTTTAGTGTGCCTAGTACTGCTTGATATCTATTTGCTCCTAAAGGGTAAATAACTACTGACTTATTGGTGTCATATTCTTGGAATTGTCCGCCTAATTCATTGGCATAAGATTCCATAAATTCGTTGAAGTTCATAAGGCTGTTATTTTAAAGTTTTCTTAGTCTAAATATATATGAATCCTTAATTAATTAGGTTTATATAGTAACAAATTTAGTAAAATATTGTATAAAATTTAGAAATAATTTTATTTAATCTTTACTAATGTTGCGCCATATCCAAATTTTTCTTTATGTGTGTCTTTAAAAAACTGAATATTATGATGTTGTGATAATTGTTTGTGGATATTATTCCTTAAAACACCATTACCAACACCATGAATGAAAATGATTTCATCCAAGCCAGCCATTAAAGCTTCATTGAGTTTCTCTTCAAATTTTAAAAGTTGGATACGCAATATATCTTCCTTAGGTAAATTTTCATAGTAAGGATCTATAGTTTCAATATGCAAATCTATTTCAGGAATTTGGCCATTGTTCTTTCCAATTTTTTTATAACTCTCAGTTTCTTCTTGTCCTTTAAAAAAGCTGTCTTTTAATTTATCAATATCAATTTTTTCTGGAGCCACTGTTTCTTTTGAAGATTGACTTAATGGAATTAAGAAACCCTTTTTATTTAAGAATGGGATATCTATTTTCTCCTTCTGAAAATGTTTAGCTTTTATTTTCACATTGATTTTTTCAGGCCTCATCGGAATTGACCACTTGCTGTTTTCAGTTAATATTGTAAATGAAAGAGGAGCCCAGGTATTAAGGTGATCCATATTTCTTTCAGTTATTTTACTGAATTTTTCAGCAAATATCTTTTCTGATAAGATGGTCTTTTCTTCATTTTTTCCATTTATCTCATTAGCCATTATTAAAATATCCTCCTTTGATGGATTCAAAAAATAAATGCTATTAAGGTGGTCGTTCAATGGGATTATTGCTAAATGAAAGCCTTTCAGCTGATTGGGTTGTTCATAAGCTGTTTTTGGTTTTGAGGGCTTTTGATTTTCATATTTTGGTGTGTCAAAAGCTGTGCTTTCATCAGAGGATACTACTACTAGCTCAGATTCCAATACAGGAATAGCGAATCCATCTTCTATCTCAACTTCTACTAAAGATTTATCAAGCATTTTTACTACTATGCCTTCTTCAGTGCCTTTCATCAATCTTACTCTATCGCCTATTTGCATGGTTTTTCAATTTTTAATAATATAAAGGATGTAAAACTACCTTTTTTCCATTCCATTCTACTGTTGGGAACGGAATTTTAACCTTATTGATTACATTCAGCATTATTTTTAACCACTTTTGCTCTACTTCAATTTTGTTAAGGTTAAAATCCATACTTAATAGCCATTGTCTGTTTGCATTGTATCCATTTCCTGCATTATCCTTCGGGCTACCATATACCATTTGGTTTCCACTGTACCCAACTGAAAATTGTAGCCAGTCAGGGAATTTATTGTTTTTACTGAAAATATTAAAATCTGTACTTAACCAATAAGTTTGACCATTATAATCCTTAATTAACTGTTCTACAATATTATTTCCAAGAGTATTGGGTCTTATTTTTGCATAGGGGCTGGGAGAGAATGAGAATTTGGGATAAATATAATTTTGGTTAAATAGAAATTGCTGATAGGGGAGGAAAGCACCTATTGTGTTGGCTACAGCATCTCCCCAAGAAGCGCCATAACTTGTAGAAAAGCCATCAAAAATTTCTATCGGAAGCATCATGGCAGTAGAACTCAAACTACTGTAGAGCATGGCTTTTTGAGAGGACATTCCTGTGTTTTTCAACAACTGATAATTTATATCAGTCAGTTGATAAGCAGTATAAACATGGCCTACTTTATCCATCTGAAGCCATTGCTTATTATCATTAAAAAACTGAAAAGATTGTGATTCACTATCCTTATACCATAACAGTCCTAATCCTGTCATTCCACCAGCATATAAAGCACTTTCAACTAATATGATATTCCTTAATTTGTATGTATCAATGCTATCTTTTTTAACTTGAGCATAGACTATATTTTGGAATAGAATAAGTAAAGTAAAGCTAGTGAGCAATATCCTCATGATTCAAAATTAGGGATATTTACCTATTAAGCATTATTTAATGCAGATTTGTAAGTGTCCAATGCTCGTTGTCTTGCTTCTTTATGGTCAACCATGGGTTCGGGATATTCAGAAGTATTGAGTTCAGGAACCCATTTTTTGATATAGGCTTTATTTTTATCAAATTTATCGGTTTGACTGTAAGGATTAAAAATTCTGAAATAGGGTTGAGCATCCGTTCCCGTTCCTGCTGCCCATTGCCAGCCGCCATTATTGGACGCCAGTTCGTAATCCAATAATTTTTCAGCAAAATAAGCTTCTCCCCATCTCCAATCAATTAGTAAATGTTTGGTCAAAAAACTTGCGGTTACCATTCTAATTCGATTATGCATATAGCCTGTTTGATTTAACTCTCGCATGCCTGCATCCACTATAGGATAACCTGTTTTACCATCACACCACTTCTGAAAGTCTTCTTTACTATTTCTCCATGGAATGGAATCATACTTTGCCTTAAATGCCTTGTCTACTACATGAGGAAAGTTGGCCAGAATCATACTATAAAAATCTCTCCATATTAATTCATTGAGCCAGGTGTCATTTAGTTTTTGAGCATGAGCAACAGCTTCTCGTATGCTTATGGTGCCAAATCTTAAATGTATTCCTAATCTGCTAGTACCATTTTTTGCCGGGAAATCCCGTTCTTCATCATATTTTTTGATAGTATCTTCATCAAATTTTTTCTTGGGAATAGGGATTTCTGATTTCTTGAAACCATAATCTTCTAAACTTGGGGTTTTTGCCTCAAATTGATAAAAATTCTCTTTTTCTAATGAAATCTTATACGGATGGATGTGACCTGATTCTAGTTTTTCGAGCCATTTATTTTTAAAAGGAGTAAACACTTTATAAGGTTCGTTACTACCTGTTAGAATTTCATCTTTTTCAAAAATCACATGATCTTTAAAATCATAAAACCCTATGCCTTTATTTTGTAAAATATCATCAATTTTTTGATCTCTTTCTAAAGCATAAGGTTCATAATCTCTATTGGTGAACACGGATTGAATATCAAATTCCTCTATTAAAGATTTAAAGACTTCTTCCGGATTTCCATGTTTAATCAAAATACCTGAGCCAATTTTTTTAAGTTGTTTATCAATATCAGTCAGCTGGTCATGAATGAAATTAACTCTAGCATCGGATTTGTCCTTTAGGTCATCTAAAATTTCTGAATCAAAAATAAAGAGTGGTAGGACAGGCTGATTTTCTTGCAATGCATAGTACAGTGCAGTGTTATCATAAAGTCTTAAATCTCTTCTGTACCAGAATATCGATATATTATCCACTGTATTGTCTTTTATTTTCTAATTTAACCAATCAACTTATGATAAGTTTTCCATTATTTTGAATTATCATCTTCTTCTCTCAGAACGGCATCAGAATTTATATTTTCCGGTATTTCCTTAGAGTTATTTTCTTCTTCCTCAGATTCTACAGCCTTTTTCTTTTTATTTTGGAAAATCTCTTTTAATTGATCAAAACTAGTTACGTGAACTAAGCTTACTCCAGTACTGGTTGAGGCCGTATTATTAATTCTATCTAAAGTATTGAAGTTGGTTCTATTGTAAATTTTAGCCCTTAGTTTTCCATCCGGAGTTAATAAATATTCAACCGACCAATCGCCTAATATTCCTAATATTTCCTGGTTTACGTTGTCTGTTTCACCTTGAGTAAATCCACCGTCTCTGGTCACTCTCAATCTGCCTCCCAAGAAACTGTAAGACAATCGTAACTGGAAAGTATTGAATTGATCCTCATCAAATGAACCTAGATCTACATCAATTTCAAGGTTTTCATCAATTTGGGTAACCCAATAGCTTAATTGATTAGAGAGGAACTCACTTACGGAGTTACCCACGGACCCACTCACTGCAAAGGAAGCTCTGGGAGACAATCTTCTTAAAATAATCAAACTAAACACTTGTCTTTTAAGCTCTTGTTCATCGGCTTCCAGCTCTGATTCAAAAGCAACTATGCTTGTTCGGAGAGGAATTTGTCCGCTATTAGTTATAATATAGTCTGGGTAGTTTGAAAATTTAATATCAAAATCCACTTCAGGTTGCAATAAATCACCTTGCAAATCCAAGATCACTTTTGCAGGATATCTTCTTTTTAACTCTGGAGAATTGGCTATGGTAGAGTCTTGCCCCATGTCAATAATGGGCAATAAGGATACATTTTGTTCATAAACAGCTTTGATATCCAAATTAGCACGATATGGATCTCCATCCCAAGTGATTTGGCTACCCGGTTGAATGTTAAATTCCTTGTTGATAATATTGTAGAGAGTGAAATTATAACCACCCTCCGTAAGCGTATAGTCCCCAATCATGGAAAAAGCTCCATTGGTATCTATGTTCATACTTAATTTTCCATTTCCCCGGCCTCTAATGATATCGCCTGATTTGATGTCAAAGATGATTTCTGCGTATGCATCTGGAGTAAGTTCTAAATCTAAGTTCATAGTCACTCCTCTAATATCTACACCTTCTGCTTTATTAATAACTTGATCCTTGTTATTAGCAGTATCCTTTATATTTATAAAATGAATATATTCTTCTCTCTCCACAGAAGATGTGTTTTCTACGGGAATAAAGATTCGCGTTCCCTTTTCTGATTTTGCATTTGCCTCAATTGTAAGGTTTCCCACACTACCTGAAAAAAAGACATTTCCACTTACGTATGCGGTCCCATAATACAGTTCATTATCCCTGGCTGAGGTATTAAGAACTTTAAACTTATTCATATTACCGGTCAAATCTAATCTTAGATCGGTAAAGCCATCATGCAAAAGATCGCCATTTAAAAAACCATTATTTCCTTGGTCATCAGTAAGTAGAATGTTTTCGAAAGTAACTTTTTCTTGGTTGAAATTGATGTTTCCAGTATAATCATAATAGGTGTTTAGATAATTTACTCGAATTCCTCCGTTAGAAATCTCACCTGTTCCATTTACAATAGGCCTTTCTAAGTTTCCTGAAATTTGAAATTCACCATCTACTTCTCCTCTCATTTCTGAAAAGATGGTATTAATGAATGGTTCAACTATGATCAAATTGGTCTTTCTTAATTTGGCTTTTAAGTCTAGCGGGTTTATATCAACTGATGGTGCGTATGTTCCTTCTAGTTTGATGATCTCTTGATCTTGGCGCATAACGGTATAATCCATTAATAACTTTTGTGTATTTGGCTGCCAACTAGAAAAGCCATTAATATTTCCAATCAAAAATTCATCTAAATAAAAATCTAGCAAACTCAATTTGGTTGAAAGTAAAAATTGATTTTGAAAATTTTGAATATCTATATAACCGTTTGCAGTACCTTTAAAATCATGTTGTTCCACTAGTTCGTTGATATTTTCAATATTAAAACTATCTATATTAATCAATAACGATTTAGTAGAATCCATTGAGAGTTCGCCATTTGCAATTATTCGTCCATCATTAGATGCGATGCCGAAATTTTTAAAGATATAATCATTGTGGCTAATTTTTAAGTTATTGTTATCGACAAAACTCCAGTTTTTAGAAAAGAATTTAATATCAGATTGATCTATAGTAAGATTTAAACTGTCCTCTAAAAATTTTAAGTTTCCGCTAATATTAAAGTGGTTATCACTTTGGACCTGGTCAAGAAAAGTGCTGAAATTTATTTCTCTTCCAGTCCAATAAAGCTCCATATTGAGGTTTTCACTTTCTATATTAGTATTCAATTGTTGTTTTTCTGAATTGACAAAACCAATACCTAAAACATCCTGACTCAGATGGTATTTACTGAAATTAAGATCAATAATGTTGTTTGAGAATATATAATTATCATATTGAACAGAATCGAAAGAAGATTCTATGAAAATATTACTGTTTTTTCCATTTTGGAATTGTCCTTTAATAAAAGCACCTTTTTTTACATATAATTGGGGTACAAATAAATTTATTAAGGGATTAATTTCTTTGATGAGAAAATCAAAATTGACCGTATACTCCTCAAGATTTACAGTAGAATCAATAGTATTATAGTAATTTTCAATTTTATATTTATCGTTTTCAATATTGAGTTGATATTCTTTTACAGTTCTAAATAAATCTTTTTGAAGCTGAGTAAATTGATAACTCCCATCTATATTGGCTCTAAAAAGGTCAGAGTTGATTTTTAATTTTCTGTATCCATCTTCCAGGGAAGTGTTGATGGTTAAAGAATCTAATTGTAATGAGTTCTCTTGATAAACAGTATAAATTTTTTGTAGGGAAGTAGTCCCCTCTATACTGTCAAGTACTATTCCACTTCCATTAAGATTCCCTTTTGCTGCCAAAATGAAGTCTTCTTGGGTAATATTCAAGTCCTTGAAGTTTACAGTGTCTAAATCTGCTGTTATATTTATTAAGTTTTTATTTTCTCTTAAATCAATTGAACCTTCCATCTGAAATTTCAACAGAGGGTCATTGATTTTTAGTTTTCCATTAAAAAACTCTGATGCCAATTCTGCATTAGTAGTAATGTTTTGATATTCATACCCATTAATGCCTATCAAGCTAATAGTAGCATTCAAGTTCATTTTGGCTGTTTCTATTGTGAAACCGCTACCTTGAATATTACCTGTCATTTGTACTTTTTGAAAAATAGAGTCTGCATCCAGGAATTCTCCTAAATCGAAATTATAAGTAGAGAGGCTACCCTTATAGGTTGAATTCCTGGAATCCTTTGCAATTTTAAGGTTCAAGTCAGATTCTAATCTACCCAATGGGGATAAAAAGACTCCATCAGCAACAAAATCAGTAGGGAACCCTATAAAACTTCCTGTAAAATTCGTAACCCCAAAATTCTGAATTCTTTCATAAGAAATACTATCATTTACATATTGTTTAAGATCAGTAGGGGTAAGGGAAGAATTTGTTAAATCTAAGTCTATAAAAGATTCAGAAAATTCAGGTAATCCATCCATTCTCAGATTTCCCTGGATAAAACTTGAATTACCAAATTCCATATTAAGATCTATGGCTTTAAATTTTTTAACCTTTCCGTTGAAATTTCCCGAAAGATTAATCTTATCCTCATATTTTTTAACATAGGGAGCAAATAGGGCCAAATCCTCTGTATAGATAATTGAGTTTTTAAAATTGGCATTTATATTCACGGAATCTATAATATAGGAAAGGTCGCTTATACTATTATAGTTGAATACAATAGAATCCGCAATAGTACTTTTATTTAGTTCCAAATTTAAATCAGTTAAGGAAAGTCTGCTTTGTGAAATTTCAAATTCAGAATTCAAATTGTGAATTGTTAAATCTGTAACAGAATCTACAGCCGTTAGCTGATTTATTTGCATTTGAATGGTGTCAGCTCTACTGGAAAAGTTATTTAAATCTGCATTTAAATCATGTAATATAAATTGATTGTAATTAAAACCTTCTTGAATGCTATCGCTATCTAAATTGGCGACTCCTAATATAATATTGGACAGTGAAGCTTCACGTATCAAGAGATTTTTTACTGAACTTGTAGTGCTATCATCTTTTGGCGCAGATAAATTTTTGATGGCTTCAACCAAATAATCAATATTGAAATACTCATCTCCTTTCTGCCTAATGAGCATAACCCTACCATTTTTCAACTTTAAATTGTCAAAAAGCACACTTTCATCATTAATGAGTTGCTTAATGTCATAATCAATCCAAATTGACTTGATATCAATAAAAGTGCTTTTGTCCTTGTTCTTTACATAAAGACCGGATAAAGTAATTTGATCAAACCACTCAATATTTATTTTTTCAATACTAATATCAAAACCTAATTTTTCACTCAAATATTCACTACCAAACTGAGCTACTCTGGTTTGCACTGAGGAGGATTGCATGGCTAAAACCAAAACACTCATCGAAAAAAAAAGTATAAGGAAGACCCATAATATTGCTTTTGCAATACCTTTTTTAATACCTTGCGTTATATTTTGCTCCTCTTTCAAATTTTATGGATATCAATATTTTAGCCATCGAATCTTCTTGTGATGAAACTTCTGCGGCAGTTGTACAAAACGGGAAAGTACTCAACAACATAATCGCTACGCAGTCGGTTCACGAAAAATACGGAGGTGTAGTTCCTGAATTGGCATCGCGTGCGCATCAGCAACATATAGTACCTGTAGTAGAACAAGCACTTTCCGATGCAAATATAAGCAAGAAGGATTTAAAAGCAGTGGCTTTTACACAAGGACCTGGTCTATTGGGTGCATTATTAGTAGGAAGTAGTTTTGCTAAGTCTTTAGCTTCGGCTTTGGAAATCCCTTTAATAGGCGTGAATCATATGCAAGCCCACATTTTAGCTCATTTTATAGAAGATCCAAAACCTAATTTTCCTTTCCTGTGTCTTACTGTTAGTGGTGGTCATACACAAATAGTGAAAGTTAACGACTATTTGGATATGGAAATATTGGGAGAGACTAAAGATGATGCTGTAGGAGAAGCTTTTGATAAGATCGCAAAAATCATTGGGTTGCCTTATCCAGGTGGCCCCATGATAGATAAACAGGCGAAAAAAGGAAATCATAAAGCATTTCAATTTCCTGAAACTGAAATGCCGGGATTTAATTATTCTTTTAGCGGGATAAAAACAGCAGTCTTATATTTTCTACAAAATAATAGTCAGAAGGACCCTAATTTCGTAAGTGATAATCTGGATGATATTTGCGCTAGTGTTCAGCATCGATTAATTATGACATTATTGCAAAAATTAAAAAAAGCATCGAAACATATCGGAATTAAAGAAATCGCCATTGCGGGTGGAGTATCTGCTAATTCCTATTTGAGGAAAATGTTGGCAGAAACAGGTGAAGAGTTGAATTGGAATACTTATATCCCGAAATTTGAATATTGTACTGATAATGCAGGTATGATTGCTATGACGGCACATTTCAAATTTCAAAAGCAAGATTTTTTAGGTATGGATGCCGCGCCAATTCCAAGAATGAAATTTTCAATTGATAAAAATGCATGAAGCAAATTTTCAGAAAAGGAGATAAAAAATATCATAATTTTAAAGTTAAACCTCAAGATGCGGCACATTTTGAGCAGCAAGCCGTACATGATGTTTGTGCTACCTTTACATTAGCAAGAGAGATAGAATGGGCTACTCGCCTATTTGTTTTAGAAATGCTGGAAGAAGGAGAGGAGGGAATTGGTACTCATTTGAATATAGAACATCTATCTCCTGCTTTAATAGGAAATCAAATCGATATTGAAGCAGAATTTGAAGTTGTTAAGTATAAAGAAATAATTTGTAGTTATGTGGCTAAAGTAGGAGAAAGGTTTGTTGCAAAAGGTACAACAGGTCAGAAAATTCTCCCAAAAGAAAAATTAGCCAGATTTTTTGATAGTTTATCAAAATAAAGTATTAATTTTTGTTAGAATTGTGAAATATGAGTGATAAAAAAGAGTTTAGTAACTCGGTTACAGTAAAAAATAAAAAGGCCCGATTTGAATACGAATGGTTAGATACTTACTTAACAGGTATTGTTTTGCAAGGTACTGAGATCAAGGCTATTCGATTACATAAAGTAGGTTTGCAGGAGGCTTATTGCTATATTCATAGAGGGGAAGTATTCGTGAAGGGAATGCATATTGGACATTATGAGCTCGGTACCCATTATAATCATGAAGAAAAACGTGAGCGTAAATTGCTATTGAAAAAGCAAGAAATAGAGAAAATAAGAAAAAGGATGGAAGAAAAAGGGTTAACCTTAATTCCAACGAAACTTTTTATCAATAATAGAGGATTAGCTAAATTAGAAATAGCCTTGGCAAAAGGAAAAAAAATACATGATAAAAGAGACAGTATTAAGGATAAAGATATGAAGCGAGAACTGTCTAAAATGAAATTTTAATCTATGATTTCAATAGGGGGAAAAGGTATTTGTAGATTGAGCATAATTCCAGTTCGCGCAGAAGCTTCTGATGCTTCTGAAATGGTCACACAATTGTTGTTTGGAGACCATTATTCTGTTACGGACTTGTCAAAAGACTCAAAATGGATTAAAATTAAAATCTATTTTGATGGCTATGAAGGATGGATAGATGCAAAACAGTTTCATTATATCACAGATGAATATTTTGAACAGATTAATAGCTCAGATTATAAAATATGTACTGATTTAACAGCTAGCATTCTATACCATAAAAATTTATTACCTGTGGTAATGGGCGCAATCATTCCTATTTCTACAAATGAAATATTTAAAATTGAAGAGCATTTGGGTTTTAATGGTGAGGCCAAATCTTTAAGTGCCAGACGAGATTTTGAGTTCTTAAAAAATATAGCAAGAAAATATTTAAATGCACCTTATTTATGGGGAGGGAAATCCCCTTTCGGTATTGACTGTTCAGGTTTTATTCAGATGGTATTTAAAATTTGTGGATATACTTTGAAGCGTGATTCTTCTCTGCAAGTAGACCAAGGAAAAGAGGTAGATGGTTTGACGAATGCTTTGCCTGGAGATTTAGCTTTCTTTAGAAATGAAAATAAAAAAGTAACTCATGTGGGCATTTTACTTGAGAATCAGGAGATTATTCACGCTTCTGGTAAAGTAAAAATTGATTTTTTAGATGAAAATGGTATCTTCAATGCTGAACAAAAAGGTTACACACATTATTTGACCGATATAAAAAGAGTTTTAGCATGAAAAAATAGACTGATTTTTCATGCTTGATTAAAATTTTTAAAGCATGAAGATTGGTTCCAAGCGCGCATTAGTTTTAAATCAGGATTACAGTCCTGTTACGGTTTGTAGTATCCCCAAAGCATTCCTGCTTTTATTTTTGCAAAAAGCTGAGCTTATAGAAAATGATGAATCTCGTGAGCTTCGTTCTGTTGATCGTTCATTTCCTTTCCCATCTGTGATCCGATTAACAAATTATGTTAGTATGCCTTATAAAAGTGTAATGCTTACTCGTCAGAATGTTTTTAAAAGAGATGGACATGAATGCCAATATTGCGGTAAGCCAAATGACTTGACTTTAGATCATCTTATTCCACGCTCAAAAGGAGGGAAGTCAGTTTGGACTAATTTGGTTACTGCATGTAAAAGATGTAATGCCAGAAAAGGAAATAATACTCCTGAGGAAAGCGATATGAAACTTAAACGTCCACCTTTCAAGCCTAATTATGTAATGTTTATACGTGATTTCTCAGGGCAGATAGACGAAAAATGGTTACCCTTTTTGAAGACTAAACAGATGAGTGCTTAAAAAACAAAAAAACCGCTCTGCTTTAGCAGAACGGCTTTTACTATTAGTGAATAGTTGGTTATGGTTATATGTTATTATCTCAAAAATAATAATTCTCTATATTTTGGCAAAGGCCAAAGTTCATCATCTACATATAGTTCAAGCTTATCGGCTGCATATCTGATTTTATCAAAATAAGCTTCTTTCACATCGTCACAGTATTTATAAGCCCTATCCTTAGTATCTTCAATTTCATTAAACTCTTTTCTCTTCTCAATCATTTCATGCACTAAGCTTCTCAAATCTTTAGTATAACCAGAAATCAATTCAATGTTTTTCAAGATTTCAGAGTTATCTAGTTTTAAGTCACTTAGATTTTTCGCATTCTGAGCCAAAGTGTTTTGATATTTCACAGCAGTAGGTATAATCTGATTTAAAGCAATATCACCCATCAAACGAGATTCTATTTGGATTTTCATGATATAATTTTCCAAATAGATTTCATTACGTGCCTCAAGTTCTTCAGGGGTCATCACATTATGCTTAGAGAAAAGCTTTTTAGATTTGTCTGTTACAAATGCTTCTAAAGCTCTAGGAGTATTTTTCACATTAGCTAATCCTCTTTTTTCTGCTTCTTTCTCCCAGTCATCTGAATAGCCATCTCCTTCAAATCTTACCTTTTTGGAATCTTTGATGTATTGTCTTAAAATATTGACAATGGCAATTTTCTTGTCAGTTCCTTTTCCCATTTGAGATTTCACCTCTTTGTGGAACTCATTTAATTGCTCAGCCATAATCAAATTCAAAATAGACATTGGTTGCGCCACATTCTGATCAGAACCTACAGCCCTGAATTCGAATTTATTTCCTGTAAAGGCAAATGGAGAGGTTCGGTTTCTATCGGTATTATCTAAAATGATTTGAGGAATTTTATCTATGCCCAATTTCATGTACATATTATCCCCTTTATCACTCTTGATATTACCTTTTTCCTCTAACTCATCTAAAACAGCTGTTAATTGAGAACCAATAAAAACTGACATTACAGCAGGTGGTGCCTCATTTGCACCTAATCTGTGGTCATTACTAGCTGAAGCAATAGAAGCCCTTAATAATTCACCGTTTTCGGCTACAGCCTTAATAGTATTCACTAAGAACACCAAAAATAATAAATTTTCTCTTGCGCTATTGCTGGGTTGAAATAAGTTAACACCTGTGTTAGTAATTAATGACCAGTTATTGTGTTTACCACTTCCGTTTAATCCTGCGAACGGTTTTTCATGGAAAAGAACTTCTAAATCATGCCTTGCAGCCACACGTCTCATAACATCCATCATTAAGCTATTATGATCAGTAGCCACATTGATATCTTCAAAAAGAGGAGCAGCCTCAAATTGACTAGGAGCCACTTCATTATGACGAGTTGAAATTGGAATACCTAATTTCAAGCATTCAATTTCGAAGTCTTTCATGTAGTTATAAATCCTGCTAGGAATAGAACCGAAGTAATGGTCATCCAATTGCTGACCTCTGGCAGGATTATGTCCAAATAAAGTTCTTCCTGACATCAATAAATCCGGACGTGCGGAAAATAATGCTTTATCTATCACAAAGTATTCTTGTTCGCAACCTAAAGAAGCATTTACTCTGTTTACATTTCTATCAAATAATTGAACAACTTTTGTTGCAGCCGTATCAACTGCTTCGACAGCCTTTAATAAAGGAGCTTTGTGGTCTAATGCTTCACCTGTATAAGCAACAAATATAGTAGGAATACATAAAGTTCTACCAAATATAAACATAGGAGAAGATGGATCCCATGCAGTATAACCTCTTGCTTCAAAGGTAGTTCTTAAACCACCATTTGGAAATGAGGAAGCATCAGGTTCTTGCTGAACTAGCATTGAACCGGCAAAAACTTCAATTCCTTTTTGAGCATTGAAAAAGGAATCATGTTTTTCTGCTGTGGATCCGGTTAATGGTTGGAACCAGTGCGTATAATGAGTAACCCCTTTAGTGATTGCCCAAGCTTTTACTGCAGAAGCAATTTGGTCTGCAGTTTCCATATCTATTTTTTTGCCTTTATCGATGGCACTACTTACCTTTTTGAAAACATCGGGCGCCAATGAAGCTTTCATTTGGTCCAATGTGAATACATCCTTTGCAAAATAGTCTGATATTTTGTTGGATGGAGCCTCGATTCTATCTGTTGTTCTTCTTGAAACGATATCGAGTGCGTTGAATCTTAAATGAGCCATTTTTATGTTTTTTGGTTTAATTTTAAACCAAATTTAGGTAATTATTTGTGAAATAATTGATTTTAGGGTTAAAAATAATTTTGTAAACATAAAAAAGTGCTGAATTGACTGTTTTTTACCCTCAAATTTAAACTACTTACACAATTTTAACCGATTTCAGTCTTATTTTAACATGAACGCATGAAATGGACTGAAAATATGGGAGTTAGGTATTAAATCTCTTTAAAATCTGAATTAGTGGCGAAATTCATACACAATTAACTCCTTCAATTCAAAAAGATTTATATTCAGGAATTTTAGCCTTAACTTTGCGGTTCATTTTGCAAAATATTCGGCATGAACAAAAAAGTTGCTTTTTATACACTTGGCTGTAAACTGAATTTCTCAGAGACATCCTCTATTTCAAGAATGTTTGAAAACAGAGGCTATGAGAAAGTAGATTTTCAGGAGAATCCTGATATTTTTATCATCAATACCTGTTCGGTAACTGAAAATGCTGATAAGAAATGCAAGAAGGTGGTCAAAGAAGCCAAAAAAATAAATCCTGATGCTTTTGTCACTATTATTGGTTGTTATGCACAGCTGAAGCCAAAAGAAATTTCTGAAATTAAAGGTGTCGATGCTGTTTTAGGTGCTGCAGAGAAATTCCAGTTGATCGATAAGTTGGATGGTTTCACCAAAAAAGATGAACCTCAAATATTGGCCTCGGATATAAAAGAAGCTAAAAGTTTTAATAATGCCTTTTCTATAAATGACAGAACTCGAACTTTCCTGAAAGTTCAGGATGGCTGTAATTACCACTGTGCATTTTGTACCATTCCATTAGCAAGAGGAAAAAGCAGAAGTGATACTATTGAGAACATTGTAAAAAGTGCTCAGCAAATTGCAAGTGAAGATGTGAAAGAAATCGTCCTTACTGGCGTGAATACTGGTGATTTTGGTATTCAAGACGGTAAAAGGAAAGAGCGGTTTTTTGATTTGGTAAAAGAACTGGATAATGTCGAAGGAATTGAAAGATTTAGAATTTCCAGTATAGAGCCTAATTTATTGACCAATGAAATCATCGATTTTGTAAGTCAATCTAAAAGATTTGTCCCTCATTTCCATGTACCTCTTCAAAGTGGTAGTAATAAAATACTGCGAAAGATGAGGAGACGCTATTTGCGTGAACTTTATGAAGATAGAGTAATAAAGATTAAGCAACTCATGCCGCAATGTTGCATAGGAGTTGATGTGATTGTAGGTTTTCCTGGTGAAACAGAAGAAGATTTTTTAGAAACTTATCACTTTTTGAAAGATTTACCAGTTTCTTATCTTCATGTTTTCACCTATTCAGAAAGACCGAATACAGATGCAGGTGAAATGGATGAAGTGGTTCCGATGAAAGTCCGTAATGAACGTTCCAAAATGTTGAGGAGCTTATCGGAAAAGAAAAAGCGCGCTTTCTACGAAGAAAATCTTGGTAGGGAAGAAGTAGTTTTATTTGAGAAGGATATTCATGATGGTTTGATGGAAGGCTTTACTGATAATTATGTTCGGGTAGTCGCCAAATATGACCCTATCTTAATTAACGAGTTGAAGAAAGTAAAACTTACCAATTTAACTACTGAGGGCTTAATGGAAGTGACAGAAGTTGAGACAGAGGTTTTGGAGCATTAAATTTAGGTGATTAGGTTTTTGATTGTTGAAGTTCTTTTGTTTTTAGCAAATGGTATTAGGACTTGCCTTAAATGAAATAATTGCTACAAATAGAAAATTAGCATAAAAAAAGGCTGTCGCTTACTAATAGTAAATGACAGCCTTTTTTAGTCTTGACTCTAGTTTCTAAAATCTAATCTTATTTAGATATTCTTTCGATTAGGTCAGCAGCTCTATTAGAATAACCTGCTTCATTATCATACCATCCTACAACTTTTGCTAATTTACCTGAAACTGAAGTTAAAGCTGAATCAAAAATACAAGAATGAGTATTTCCAACAATATCAATAGAAACAATCGGATCTTCAGTATATTCTAAAATTCCTTTCATGCTTCCTTCAGAAGCTTTTTTCATTGCGGTATTTACTTCCTCTTTAGTTGCTTCTTTTTTCAATTCTAAAGTGAAATCAGTTAACGAACCTGCAGGAATTGGAACTCTCATTGCAATACCATCTAATTTACCTTGTAAGTGTGGCAAAACCAATCCAACAGCTTTAGCAGCTCCTGTAGAAGTAGGTACTATTGAATAAGCAGCAGCTCTTGCTCTTCTTAAATCTTTATGTGGCCCATCTTGTAAATTCTGATCAGCTGTGTAAGCATGAACAGTAGTGATGTATCCTTTTTCAATTCCAAAAGTATCATCTAAAACCTTAGCCATAGGAGCTAAGCAGTTTGTGGTGCAAGAGGCATTTGAAATGATAGTTTCGTCACCAGTCATAGTGTCGTCATTAACACCTAATACAACTGTTGGAACATTTCCTTTAGCTGGTGCAGATATCACTACTTTTTTAGCACCTGCCTTTATGTGTTTTCCAGCGTTTTCTTCATCTACAAAAAGACCAGTAGATTCTAAAACGATCTCTACACCCATTTTTCCCCAAGGAAGATTGGCTGGGTCTCTTTCAGCAGAAACAGAAATATTTTTTCCATTTACAATTAAAGAATTAGCATCATAAGAAACTTCACCTGGAAATTTACCATGAACTGAATCGTATTTTAATAAGTGTGCTAAAGTTTTAGTATCAGTAAGATCATTGATACCCACTACTTCAACATTATTTTTTTGCAGCAAGGCTCTGAAAGTTAATCTTCCAATACGCCCGAATCCGTTAATTCCAACTTTTACGTTTGACATGTTGATATAATTTATTTTAGTTAAGTTAAATTAAGCCGTAAATATAAACCTACTTGCCAGCATTATCAAATTAGAACCCTAAAGGTTTAGCTTTGAAATTTATTTTATTTTTTTTTGGGGTAAGGGTTTGTAATTAAAAAACAGCCTTCTATATTTGCATCTCCATTTAAAAATGGCCCGTTCATCTAGGGGTTAGGATATCAGGTTTTTCACCCAAAGGGTGACCAGCCTCCGGCTGGCATCTTAACAAAATACTTAGATTGGATGATTTTAAATTAACGTAAAAGAGTTACGTTTAGAAATAAAGAATTAATTACCGTTTCACCAAGAAGGTGGTCAGCCTCTGGCTGACATCCATTAAAAATTGCTTGGTGTGAATTAAGTGGTAGTAGTAG
>NZ_JAGXGF010000241.1 GCF_024636815.1 Marivirga sp. | reverse complement strand
TATAAACCAATATTCCATCTTTGTGAAACTCTGAGTATAAATTGAGTTCTCTGTGGTTTAATTAATCCGTGCTTATGTCAGACATTGCAAATGCCGGACATTAATCATTTGGCTTCTAGGAAGCTATCTCAAAATTCCTACCCTAGTCAATAAAATGTCCGACATAGGCTAAGATTATCAATAAATCTTGTGGTGTGTGAACAGAAAAAGGAGATTTCTGAAAAAGACTGCTTTAGTAATATGTCTGACATGGGCTAATTTTATAAATTAACTACAACCACCCCGTCCTACGACCCCTCCTTAAAAAAAAGGAGGGGAATAGGGAACTGCTGCTAGCCAGTTTAGAATTTCAATTTTCTTATCAATTCTTGACATATGTCGCACAAGGTGATTTTCTTAGGCAGACTACTAATTTATTACACTCACTGCTGCTCTTCCTCCAGCTGGTGGATGAGGGGTTGTATATAAACCAATATTCCATCTTTGTGAAACTCTGAGTATAAATTGAGTTCTCTGTGGTTTAATTAATCCGTGCTTATGTCAGACATTGCAAATGCCGGACATTAATCATTTGGCTTCTAGTAAACTTAGTGGTTAAAAAGGTTAGAATTAGAAATGAATAACTGGAAGTATAAAGTGTGAATGTCTTGCATCTTGTTTCTTGGATCTAAAATTTATAATCTTAATACTAGCTACTGAAATTTTGCACCAATTATTAATTCTCTAATTATTAATTACTAATTTAAATCCCTATTTTTGTTATTTGAAAAAAGAAATGTTGATTAGAAATTTACTATATATAATTGTAATAGGAATATTTTTCAGTTCTTGTGTTCCTAATAGAGATATTGTCTATTTACAGCACCCCAATGACCCTGAAAAGGGTGAGGTGATGGAATCTGACAGTATTATCCGTACTTATCAGACTTACAATAAAGCCTACGAATTACAGCCTGAGGACATTATTTCGCTCCGAATTGCCAGTTTGACCCCAGCTGAATTTGATTTTGTAAAAAAATACGAAGAACAATTGGGTATAATCAGAAGGTTAAACCAATACAATCAAGGAAATGCAAGTGGTGGTGGTCAAAATATGCGTATGCAAGGTGTTGGTGGCGGAGGTGAAGAAGGTTCTGGGCTTGCTCCAATAATGCTCGACAGACAACAAACCGGTTTTGTATTGGACAGAGAAGGATATCTTGAGTTACCCGAAATCGGCAGAGTGCAATTATCAGGTTTAAGTTTACCGGAAGCAGAAGATTTAATAAAAGAGAAACTGAAGAACTATTTTGAGACTCCTGTTATTAGAATTCAATTGTTAAGTTTCCATTTTACAATTCTAGGAGAAGTCAATAATGAAGGCCGATACACTTCTTTTGATCCGGAAACTAATGTGATTGATGCCATCAGCTTAGCTGAAAATTTAACTGATTTTGCAGATAGAACTCGTTTGAAAGTAGTAAGATTTGAAGAAGGCGAGGCCAAAGTTTACTACATAAATACGCTTAGAGAAGATATGCTGGCTCAAAAGGGGTTTTATTTACAACCTAATGATTTAATCGTTGTACCACCACTTAGAGCCAGACAAACAAGAAATTATTTATTACCCGCTACTTCAACTATTGTTGGCGTAGCAGCTTCTACACTTTCGCTTGTTTTAATCATCTTAAATCAAACCAATTAATGAACGGATTTGACTTTCAAGACGAGGTAGTAAAAGAAGAGAAACCTATCAATTTTCTTAAATATTTATTAAAAATATTAAGGAGATGGCCTTTTATCATTCTCTTTTTTGCTTTTTTCACTACTTTAGGAATTCTATATAATCGTTATGCAAATCCTGTTTATTCCATTAAAGGTCAGTTTATCACAAAAAAATTTAGTGAGAATAAATCGGTTATCCCCGGATTAGTAGATGCGGGTTATTTTCTAGGGGGTACTCAAGAAGTATATGAGGAGATTCCACTATTAAAGTCCAATCAAAAAATAGCAGAAACGATTAGCCGCTTAAATTTTAGGGTAAGCTATTTTGCTCAAGGCTATGTAAAAACGGTAGAGCAAAAAAATGGGAATGGTTATCAGGTGGTGATAGACACTTTAACAGGAAGTACTGTCCCTTATGGCTTTAATATTTTTGTAAATAAAAAATCTGATAATCAATTCAGATTTAATGTCGAAGGTTCTGATCAGTGGGAAAAATTGTTGGAAGATAAGAATTTCAATTACAATCAAACTTACGAGGTAGGAGACTGGATATTTGAAATAAGAGGGGGTAATGGTTCAGCCTCGATGGTCCAGAATAAGTTTTTCTTTGTCATCAACAGAAATGAAAATTTAGTCAGTGAATATAAAAAGCGCTTAAATATTTCATGGCAGCAACAAGGGTCTGCTATTTTGAATATGTACATGGAAAGTGTTATTCCTGAAAAAGACATTCAGTTCATGAATACCTATTATGAGGTAGTGGAGGAGCTGGGCTTGAAAGAAAAGAACCAAAATCTGGAAAACACCATCAATTTCATTGATGAACAAATGGCTATGATTTCAGATTCTATCATCCAATTTCAGGAAACTATTGATGATTTGCAGATGGAGAACCGTGAATTGACTTTGGGGAGCCAAACGATCTTCATGAAGTTAAACGAACTGGATGAACAAAAAGCTGAAGTACTGCTGCAAGAGCGTTATTACGAATATCTAAAAAGCTATATTAATCAAAAAAGATCATCTGGCGTATTTGCTCCAAGTTTAATAGGATTGGATGCCCCGCTTTTAAATGATTTAGTCAACCAGTACATTCAGCAAAAGCAGGAAGATAAAGTTTATCGTAATTCCGAAAACTATAAAAACCCGCTGGTCAATAGGGAAGATAGCATGCGGAAAAGGCTTGAAAAGAATATTTTTGAGGCTTTAAGGAGCTATAAAGAAGTTAATAGAGAAAGGCTCCAGGAAATCAATCAAAAGAGCAATTTCTTAATGGGTTCTATGAGTGAGCTACAAGGAGAAATGCGGGAATTGAGCCGAGCAAAAAGACTTTTTGAATTGAATCAGAATCTTTTTGATTTATTCCTTCAGCGAAAAACGGAAGCGGCTATCTCTAAAGCATCAGCCACCTCAGATTATCAATTGATTGAGGCACCTTCTTATTCTAATAATCCGGTTAGGCCAAATTCTGAACGAAATTTATTGGTGGCCATGGCCTTGGGGTTATTGCTGCCCGTGGTATTTTTCTTCCTTAAAGACTTTACAAATCCACGTATCATGGACAAAGATGATTTGGATAGAAATTCCGATATGCCATTGTTAGGAAATATTGCCCATAAAATTGACGATACCAATACCATCGTAAAAGATAGGCCTAAATCATTGGTAGCAGAGTCCTTCAGGGCATTGAGAGCTAACTTAAAATATCTACAGGGCAAAGATAAAAAGCAGGCCAAATCCTTTATGGTGACTTCCTCAGTAAGTGGGGAGGGAAAAACTTTCTGTTCTTTGAATTTGGCTTATACGCTAGCTGCATCCGGAAGAAAAACCATATTGATAGGTGCGGATATGCGAAAGCCTAATCTGACTGATTTCATTGAGGCTTATCCTGATAAAGGTTTAAGTGAATATTTGGCGGGGTATGCTGAGAAAGATGAAGTGGTAATCAATGGACAGACCAATAATTTATGGTTTGTAGGGGCTGGAGCTGTTCCGCCTAATCCATCTGAGCTTTTAGCTGGTGATAAAATGAATGATTTGATGGTTGAATTGCGAAAGGAATTTGATGCCATTGTAATTGATACTTCCCCTATTGGTTTGGTTGCTGATGCAATGGAATTACTTCCGCATGTTGATCATACACTTTTGATTGTAAGACAAGGGGTAAGTATGAAACAAGCCCTGAGCATGGTCAATGGCCTTTATAATGAAGGTAAAATAAAGCCGATGTCTGTGATCTTTAATGATATTGAATTGCGCAGAAGGGGCTATGGTTACTATGGTGGTTATATCTACGGTATGGGCTATGGTGGTTATGGGTATGGGTATTATGATGAGGATAGGTTGAAGAAAAAGAAAGGGCTTTTTAAGAAGAAGTGACAGGCAGCCAAAGGCTGTTCTAACCGCTAAGGCGCCAAGACGCAAAGAAAACTAAATGACAGCCTAAGGCTATGTAATTAACCACAAAGAAAAACAAAGTTTTTCACGGAGTTTCGCAAAGCAAATAAAAGCCAGCCCACGGTCTGACGCATTTGGCATATGACCGTTTACTGCATTAGCCAGCCCCTGCTTTTAACCACAATGAAAACAAAGCTATTCACGAAGTTTCACAAAGAAAAATGTTGGCATAAGGCTATGATTAACCGAAATAATCACGAAAAAGTTAGCTTATACCTCATTGCGAGAGAAATGAAGCAATCTGACAGCCAAAGGCTGTGTTATTAACCACTAAGGGAACAAAGCTTTTCACGGAGTTTCGCAAAGCAAATAAAAGCCAGCCCACGGTCTGACGAATCTCGCGTCTGACCGTTAAACGGAAATAGCCAAGTTGTTAACTTTTGATTACATCTCTAAAACTTCATCTTCCAGCCAGTAGAAACCACCCCGTCCGCTAGCTAGCGGACACCCCTCCTTTGGGTAAGGAGGGGAGCAGGACACTGCTTCTAGCTAGTTTTGTATTCTTTTTATCCTTTTTAACAAAAATAAACTTTGTGCACAAGCTGTTCATCTGAACCACAGGCCTGCTGCTCCCCTGTTTTAGGGGATCTTCCGCGAGCTCAATGTCGTTAAGTTACGCTTTGTATAAAATTGAATCCTTTTTAAATTCTTGTCTTACTTGAGTGACATTTATTTTTCTTAATTTAGTCCTGATAAGACGTCATATTTTAACACAGGGTGAATCCCTGTGTATAAACAAACTGACCCCGAAGCCCTTTCAGGGCTTTTGTATCTCGATTTTTTTTACGTAGGGCTTCACCCTACTTTATGATATATCAGCCCTTCGGGCCTAAAAATAAACTCTGTGCACAAACGGTTCTTTTGAATCACAGGCCTGTTGCTCCCCTGTTTTAGGGGAGCTTCCGCTAGCCAGCGGATGAGGGGTTTTTATACCTATATTGTTATCGCTCAGCTATTCTCTTTCACCCTAATATTCCACTATTTGATTATATTTTTTTATTTCCTATTGCAAATCAAAAATTATTCTCATAAATTTATAATTGAGTAGTTATTCTACTCGATTTATATCAAGTCTTCGCAGTCTCTTAAACTGAACAGCAATAGAGATTACAAGGATTTTGCTAAAATAAAGAGTAGCCATAATCTCATTGTTTTATGCAAATATTAATCTGTGAGGCTGTCCCCTTGAGGGGACCATAGGGGTGTTGCTTCAGTAAGGCCTATGGAAGGATTAAATCTTGATATAGCAGTCAAATAGCGCTTTGCTAGGTTCCTCAATGGGACTGAAAGGGCGGAGCTGTGGCCCCCCAGCCCGCCAGCTGGCGGGGGAGTTTGCAGCCTGTGTATTAATCATAGCATCAGGGACAGAATTGGATAGCAGGTAACTAGGTCGGACCTTTTTTGATTAGTAATTAATAATTGATTCTTCAACCTTATATCAATTTTTAACAGCCTATAGGCACAAAGCAGGACAAAAGCAGATTGAATAAATATTCCTGCCAAAAACCTAAATAAAAAATAAAACTTCACTAGAATCCTCCATAAGCTGTCGACTTAGGGCTTTATTCCCCCTTTGGGGGCTAGGGGGCTGACTTCCAACTTCTCCCGATTCGTTCCTCTCGGGATCTCCGCTGCGCTACGACAACCTAAACACCTGAAAACTTGTAAACTTGACAACATAAATTGCTAGACACTCTCATCACTTCTAAAACCCGTATAAAGCTTCTACTGAAATTCTTCTTGAATTCTCAGACTAAGAGCTATTTGCGTTCTTTGGAGGGGGAATTTGGAGAAAGCACTAATGCCATTCGTCTGGAACTTAATAAATTTGAGGAAGCCGGTATGCTCAAGGCTGATGTGAAAGGCAATAAAAAAGTGTATCAAGCCAATACCCAACATCCTTTATTTGAAGATATTCATAGCATCATTAAAAAATATATTGGTATTGACCGTATTATCGAACAAATCATTGGTAAGGTAGGAGAGTTGGATAAAGTGTATTTGATAGGGGAGTATGCCAAAGGAGTGGACAGCGGTATTATTGATTTCTTATTGGTAGGCAATCATTTTAATCACGATTATATAGCGAATATGACAGGCATAGCGGAAAAGAAAATTGATCGTAAAATCAGGTTTCTATATATGAACCCGCAGGAGTTTATGGGGCAAGTGCCGACTGCTGAGGCGGGTTTATTGCTTTGGGAAAGCTGATTGGCAGCCAAAGGCTGCTAGTTTAACCACAAAGTAAACAAAGTTTTTCACTAAGTTTCACAAAGGGAGATAATTACGAATTTTGGAATTACGAATGAGAGTTAATTAGTAATTAATAATTATAGAATTAATAATTTCCGTTAGACTGAACAAAATCAATTAAAATCGTTCGTTACATTGAACAATTTTGCAATAGCTATCCAAATAAAAAATTGATTAATGAATTTAATCAATTCCTTAGCGTAAAACTTTGCGTCTTCGCGTCTTTGCGAGAGTTTTTATAGCCTTCGGCTATTTCTTAGTTTCCTTGGTGTATAACTTAGTGTAGCTTTGCGGTTAAAATTAAATCAGCCTTAGGCTGTTTCACTAGTTAAGCAGAAATTAGTATCTTTATTAAATGCATAAAGTAAACCCAGACCCGGAATTTGAGCAGCTCAGCAAACATTTGTTTTGGGAATATGACCGTTCCAAACTGAGCTTTGAGAAAAATGCCCCTTTGGTGATTCATAGGGTATTGGAATACGGCATGCTGGAAGACTGGAAAATCATCCAAAAGAAATATGGCATTCCTAAGATTGCTGAGATTGCCATGAAATTAAGGGATTTAGATAAAATAAGTGCCAACTTTATCGCCACAGTGGCAAATGTTCCATTAGAAAAATTTAGATGCTACATCTTGAGACAATCACAGGAGATACCCTGGAATTACTAAAATCTATTGCTAATTCGGATTTAGGTACTGAGACAAGATTAGTAGGAGGTACTTCACTTGCATTACAATTGGGACATCGAATATCAGTGGACTTGGATTTCTTTGGCAATATAAATCTTGAGCCATTTGAAATTGAAGGTATTCTAAATGATTTTGGAGAAACCTATCCTCTAAAAGTCAGCAAATTAATAAAGATATATAATTGCAATTCCATTAAATTGGATTTGGTACAATACAATTATCCTTGGCTGGAGGAAGCGATAGTTTGGGATAATATAAAACTTGCTGGCTTAAAAGATATAGCTGCCATGAAAATTGGTGCAATAACAGGAAGAGGTAGCAAAAAAGACTTTATTGATTTGTATGAATTGTTAAAGCATTTTTCATTGAAACAAATGATTGAGTTTTACAAGGAAAAATATAAAGATGGATCGGTTTATTTAGCCCTTAAAAGTTTAATCTATTTTGATGATGCAGAAGAGCAGGTTAAAGAATACCCTGATTCTGAACCTGAATTACTATATGACTTAAGTTGGGAAGAAGTAAAATCTAAAATTTTGAAAGTCCATCAAGATTATATGAATTCGATTTGATTTATTGAACCACATAACCTGTCCCGCACAGTAGGTCGGGAGACGCAGAGCCCCTACAAAGAAAGGTTAAAAGGAAAAATTTTGAGATTTAAACAGCATTTACATTTTCGCAATTTAATAACGTTGCGTAAACTTTGCGCCTCCGCGGCTTAGCGAGAAAAATAATCAGCCTTCGGCTGTCCTTAGTGCCCTTAGTGAAAAACTTAGAGTAACTTAGTGGTTAACTTTCACAGCTTTAGCTGTAAAAACCTTTCTCCGATTAGACTTCTTTTGGTGAAATAATGTAGTAACTTTGTAATTACAATAAAGATAAGAACTTATGGAAGTTTCAGTTGTAAAGATTGGCAATTCTAAAGGAATCAGGTTTAGTAAGACTATTTTAGAGAAATATAATATAAAAGATAAGGTTGATTTAATTTTAGAAAAAGGACAGATTATTATTAAACCGCTCGCAAAACCTCGGAAAGGATGGGAGGAAGCATTTAAGGAAATGTCTGAGAATAAAGATGACAAATTACTATTTAATGATGTCTTTGAAGATGAAGGTCTGAACGAATGGAAATAAATCAGTATGAAATCGTTTTAGTCAATTTGAATTCTACAATCGGAAGTGAAATCCATAAAACCAGACCTTGCGTTGTGATTTCTCCAAATGAGATGAATAAATACCTGAGGACCATAGTCATTGCTCCCATGACTACAAGTTCAAAAAATTATCCCACGCGAGTGGAAATAAAACATGATAACAAAATGGGTTGGATTGTGCTCGATCAGATAAGAACAATTGATAAACAAAGAATACTTAAACCTTTAGGAAGACTATCAAAACCCGAGATAAAAGAAGTTAAAAGTATTATAAAAGAAACCTTTGTGGATTAACTTTTTAAACCGCTAAGACGCTAAGAAAAGAAGACAGCCAAAGGCTGTATTGAACCACAAAGACACAAAGACACAAAGAAAATATTAAAAAGTAAGGATCATTGCATCACTTAAATATGTCAGCTACGGTCTGACGCATAAGGCGTCTGACCGTTAAATGGACTAAGTCTGACACTTTCCCTTGCGAAATTTATCATCAAAAAGAAGTTAAAGCTATCAGATTATGAGCGTAATTACTACCACTTTACCGAATATTCAAAATGTGAAATTCACACAATCAGAAATGGTTATTAATTTAAGTAATAATAGGTTTTTTACTGTTCCATTGAATGAATTCCCTAAAATTCAGGCTTTAACGCATAGTGAAAGGGAAGATTTTGAAATCATTGATGATACAAATTTATCCTTTTTAGCTATAGATGATATTTATTCTGTTAATGAACTGATTGGGATAAAATAATTACGAATTGTTGTTAATTGATTATCACTTTAAGAATTAGCATCTTACTTAATACCTACGACTTAGTACTTATAAATTCTATTAAATCAGAACTTTTCCAAGCTAATCTAGCTTCTATCTAATAGAAATTAAGTATATTCAATCATGGAAAATTCATTAAATAATACTCAATTTGAAATGAGCATAAATTTTAGAATTCTCAATTTACAAAAAGAGAATTAATAAAATTTATTGAATTCCATGTGGCAACTTAAAGTAAAATACATACATGAAATACTTAAGATGTTTCGTTATGATTTGCCACAAGAGCAATGGGACGAAATTAGGGAAATGATTGCTCAATATTTTGCGGATAAAGTCACTAAAGAAGTAGATGCACTTTGGGACGAAAAAGGCTGGAGTGAAGAAACAATGAAGGAATGGGCTAAAGGGAATTGAAAATTAGGAATTTTGTAATTAATAATTAGACTACCAAGGATTGAAACTAAATGAATATATTATTGAGTTATGTAATTAGTTTAAAATTAAGTATATTCAATTATGCAAAATAAATTGAAAACACCTCTAAGCAATGTTCAACAGGAGCTTTTAAAGCTTTTTGCTGCCGATGTGCCTGACCATCATCTTGAAGAGCTGAAGTTAGAAATGTCTAAATTTTTACTTAAGAAAACTAGAGAGGAAGCGGATAAAGCTTGGGAAGAAAAGTCTCTTTCTGATGAGAGAATAATTAATTATTAGTAATTCGTAAATTAATAATTTAAGCAATATGAAAACCGCACTGCAAATAGATCTTACTTTCGATCAAATTCTTTCTTTAGTGAAGCAATTGCCAAAGAAACAAAAAATTAAGCTATCTAAGGAGTTAGAGAAGGAAGTAATTGATTCTAAACTAACTCGCCTACTTGAAACTTTCAAAACTGATGAATTGGATTTAAAAGCAATTGATGAGGAAGTTGAGATTGTAAGAAAATCAATTAATTCTAGAACAGCCTAAGGCTGAATTGAACCACGAAGTCACCAAGACACAAAGAATTAAAAACACTTAAAACTTATTACCTACTACTTATTACTTTTTGTAAATCAGAACTTTTCCCAGTAATTCAAGCTTCTAATTATAGAATTTAAGTATATTCAATCATGGAAATAGAAAGAACAAAAGATGAGATACTCGTCAGGCTTCCATCAAATATAGATTTATCTGAATTGCAGGATATGTTGGATTATTTGAGGTATAAGGAGCTAACTTCAACTTCAAAAGCAAAACAATCAGATGTTGATAAGCTTGCAAAGGAAGTCAATGCTTCTATGTGGAAGAAAATAAAGAAAGAAAGAAAGTTGTAGAAATTGAAAATTACGGTTGATTCTAATATCGTATTTAGTGCAATTTTAAATCCAAATAGCAGTATTGGACAGATTTTAATTAATGGGTCTAAGTATTTTGATTTTTATTCAATTAATTATTTAAAGGAAGAGATATCAAATCATTCCCAAAAGATTTTAAAAATCACTGGATATTCAAATGACAAGTTTGAGGAAATCTATGATTTAATTATTACTAAAATTCGATTTGTAGATGATGTTCTTCTTTCTGATTCATCATTAAAGAAAGCATACAAATTAACATCTGATATTGATGAAGATGATACACTTTTTGTCGCACTAAATAACCATTTAAAATCATTACTTTGGACAGGAGACAAGGTGCTGGTAAAAGGATTAAAAGATAAAGGTTATCTCAGGACTATTTCCACCTCAGAACTTCATGAACTTCTACTAAAAAAGAAATTTAAAAGTAAACGAAAACCTAAAAATCCTTAAAACCTAAAAACCCGATAACTTGTCAACCTAATAACTTGTCAACTTAATTAATGCTATTCAATTCCTTGTAATTTGCTTTATTCCTACCACTCAGCTTTCCCGATAAATACGGGATAAATTGGCTGTATTGGTTTGAAAGCCTAAGGCTTTTGGGTGACTCTCGCAGAGACGCTAAGACGCAGAGACCTCGCAACGTTAATAAAAAAGGAGCTTTTGAATACATCCAAAATAATTATAAATTTATATTTTTCTTTGCGTAAACTTTGCGCCATCGCGTCTTAGCGAGAAATTTTCACAGCTTTAGCTGTCCTTTCCCGATAGATCGGGACAAGTGGTGGTAAAAAAAATAATCAGCTTTAGCAGATATTTTCTCTGTGACCTCAGTGAAAATCTTAGAGAAACTCTGTGGTTAAACCTTTCACAGCTTTAGCTGTTCTTTTGTTCTCTTTTTGTCACTTTTGTGGTTAATCAAAAACAGCTTTTGCTGTTAATAAAAAAATATACATTTGAAAAAAATACTTGTTACCGGCTCTGCCGGATTTATTGGATTCCATCTAACTAAAGCCCTCCTTGAGCGAGGCGATACCGTTATCGGCTACGACAACATCAACGATTATTATGATGTAAACCTCAAATACGGCCGCCTCAACGAGCTCGGCATCAAAAGAGAACTTGTTGAAGATCATCAATTAGTACCCAGCGAGCAATATCCTAATTTCCAATTTGTGAAAGCCGACCTTTGCGACAGAGAATACCTCTACCAATTATTCGAAGAAGAGCAATTTGACCATGTCATCAACTTAGCAGCACAAGCAGGCGTTCGCTATTCAGTAGAAAACCCACAAGCATATTTGGATGCTAACGTACAAGGCTTTTTGAATATTTTAGAAGCTTGCAGACATTACCCTGTAAAGCATTTAGTTTACGCCTCTTCGAGCTCTGTATATGGAAGCAATACGCAAATGCCATTTTCGGTGCACCATCATACCGACCATCCATTGTCACTCTATGCTGCCACTAAAAAGAGTAATGAAATGATGGCGCACACCTATAGTCATTTGTTTAATATTCCGACAACAGGCATTCGTTTTTTTACCGTTTATGGCAGTTGGGGAAGGCCTGATATGGCTTTGTATCTATTTGCTGAAGCCATCTGGAAAGGGGAGACAATAAAAGTATTCAACCATGGTAATATGGAAAGAGATTTTACTTTTGTGGGGGATATCGTAAAAGGAGTGATGGCCGCATTGGATAAACCTGCCCAAAGCAATAAAGATTTTGATACTGGCTTGCCTGATGCCGGCAGTTCAAATGCTCCCTACAGATTATACAATATAGGAAATAACAAACCTGTTAAATTAATGGATTATATTGAGGCATTGGAAAATGCAATGGGTAAAACTGCAGATAAAGAATTCTTACCCATGCAGGCGGGTGATGTGCAAAAAACTTATGCAGATGTGCAGGATTTGATCAATGATTTTCATTATCAGCCAAATACAGAGCTTAAAAAAGGAATACATGAATTCGTGGCTTGGTTCATGAATTATCAAATAAATCTATTATAAAGTAAGATTTAACGTATAAAGGGCTTCAACAAAGTGAAAATGGTAAAAGAAAAAATTCAGGATAAAGAGCAGTGGGACATAGAAATTAAGCCTGAAACCTCAGCAATATCCCTTAATTTCAAGGAATTATGGAGATACAGAGATTTGCTATTAATGTTTGTGAAAAGAGATGTTATCACTGTTTACAAACAGACCATTTTGGGGCCTGTTTGGTTCGTGTTACAGCCTATCTTAACTACGGCTATCTATGTTTTAGTTTTTGGGAACATAGCCAAAATATCTACCGATGGATTACCAAAAGTTTTGTTTTACCTATCGGGTATAGTAATATGGGGGTATTTTGCAGAGTCTTTCAATAAAACCTCTAATACCTTTAAAGAAAATGAAGGAATTTTTGGTAAGGTGTATTTTCCACGTTTAATCACACCATTGAGTCAAATAACCTCAGGTCTTCTAAAATTTGTGATTCAGTTTTTGTTTTTTTTAGCTGTATACAGTTACTTTCTGATAATTGGGACACCCATTGAACCTAACTATTATGTCATCTTGATTCCGTTATTGATTGTTTTAATGGGCTTTTTAGGATTGGGTTCTGGAATTATTTTTACTAGTTTAACAGCCAAGTACAGGGATTTGAAATTTTTGATCACTTTTGCGGTGCAATTACTGATGTATGCCACGCCTGTAATTTACCCTTTATCTTCAGTTCCTGAGCAATATAAAATATTCCTTTTGATGAACCCGATTACGCCAATAGTGGAAACTTTTCGTTTTGCTCTTCTGGGAACGGGCCAGTTTAGTTGGTTGTATTTAGCCTATTCATTTTTATTTACTGTGGTGGTCCTTTTCTTTGGGATTATTATTTTTAATAGGACTGAGCGAAACTTTATGGATACAGTTTAAGTATTTTTTTTGGTTATTTTAATGAGATAATAAGAAGTAAACACAAATGTCAGATATCGTATTAAAAGTTGAAAATTTATCTAAACTTTACCGGCTCGGGGAAGTAGGAACTGGAACCATTTCTCATGATCTCAATCGTTGGTGGGCTAAAATAAGGGGTAATGAAGATCCATTTGGTGTGATCGGCTCCACTAATGATAGAACACAAAAAGCAGAGAAAGGTGAAAGTGTCTGGGCAATAAAGGGTATTAATTTTGAAGTAAAAAAAGGGGAGGTGCTTGGAATCATTGGAAAAAATGGCGCAGGCAAGAGTACACTCTTGAAAGTCTTGTCCAAAATTACAGCACCTACTACTGGAAATATAAAAATCAAAGGTAGAGTAGCTTCTTTATTAGAAGTAGGAACAGGTATGCACCCTGAAATGACGGGGAAAGAGAATGTCTATCTCAATGGTACGATTCTCGGCATGACTAAAAAAGAGATTGATTCCAAATTTGAAGAGATAATGGAATTTGCCGGTTGTGCAAAGTACGCTGACACACCTGTAAAACGTTACAGTTCAGGTATGAAAGTGCGATTGGGCTTTGCTGTGGCAGCGTTCCTAGAGCCGGAAATTCTAATTGTGGATGAAGTATTAGCCGTTGGAGATGCCGAATTTCAGAAAAAGGCCATAGGCAAAATGAAGGATATTTCTTCAGGAGGTGGAAGAACGGTGTTATTTGTGAGTCATAATATGGGCAGTATACGCAAGTTATGCAATAGAGGAGTATTATTAGTAAATGGAGAAATTAGTTATTCGGGGAATATTGAAGCAGTAATTGACAATTATCTCTCAGAAGGGAAAGGTGATTTGGGAGTACCTCTAGTAAAGTTTAAAGAAAGCAACGGCGTTTTTCAACCTATTCAACTTCAGATTAAAAATAGAAGTTCCGATGAATTGACTAATACTTTTTCCAGCGATCATGCCATTCTTATTCAGTTCTCTTACCGAACCACAGAAGAACTTCATAATATGCGAATCGTACTTGCTATTCTGGCACAAGATGACCAGATATTATTTACCTATTCTTCTCACAGCATTGAGCCAGCCTTAAAAGAACCAGGGGAATATGTTGTTTCCTTTACCATTCAACCAGAGCTTTTTAACACAGGTAATTATAAAATAAGGTTGCATGCTGGTCAGCCAGGTATTCAACTATTAATGAAGCCTGATATAGTAGGTTCATTCTCTGTGGAAAAATTTCAAAAGAGCTCCAATTACAATCCTATGATGCCTGGGTACTTCGCTCCTGAGTTAGAAGCCAGTTACTAGAATTCAAGCGGTGCTTAAAAGCAGTTACTTATTGAAACAGAGCCCCAATTTTTGCATAGTTCAAAACAATTGGAACAGGTTGGATTTCAAAACCTTGACATACGGCCACTATACATATAGAAAATGAACATATGATTAGAGAAATAAAAAAAAGACTTTTTGGGGACAAGACTAGTTTAGACGACCAATTTAGAAAAATGGGCTTTACTGCGTTATCAGAAAAGACTGAAAATGACGTATATATAATGGGATATCCAAAATCCGGAACGACTTTGATGAAAGTAATTGTTGGCTATTTAGCCTATGGGATTACAAAACCTGTCGATATTAACTTAATGCATCAGTTGGTAACGGAAGAGTATAATTTCCCCTATTATTTGAGATTGGGTGAAAGACATTTTTTTAAAAATCATGAGTTACCTAAAAAAGAATACAAAAATGTGATTTATTGCATCAGAGATGGACGTGATGCTATTTTATCCTATTATCACATGCTTAAAAACACGGGAAAGTCGGATTTAAGGATTTCAGACCTGTATCAAAGTGATGGGAAGACTCCATTTGGGAATTGGAATGAACATGTACAAAGTTGGTTAGATAACCCTTTTGACTCTAACATTATTTTTATTAAGTATGAAGATATGTTAACGGATAAGGTAAAAGAAATTGAAGGTTTAGCTTCTTTTTTAGGGATAGAGAACTATGATGCTAAATTAATTGCAGAATTGACCTCTTTTGAAAGTATGAGAAAAATGGAGAATGGTATTGGTTGGTCTAGAAGAAAGAAACTTAAAAAATTTGAGAAAGGTTCATTCTTTGTTAGAAAAGGGAAAGTTGGAGAATATTCTGCTGAAGTAGACGGTAGGGTTATCGATGAATTTGACACTAGAAATTTTCAGTTGTTAAGAAAACTTGGTTATTGAATGAAACTACTAATTTCTTGTGTAGGAGCCTATCAAAACTCTGGATTAGGTACTGGCGGTTTGGTTGCTGTTGATACTGAAAGTCGCACAATAGATACAATAGACTTTCTGGATTCTACCGGACTCACCGCTCACAAAAATTTAGTTTTTAGATTTGTGAGAGCTATGAAGTGCCTTATTATTTATGATCAAGAAGGGTTTAGATCTCGCATTTTTCTAAGAGAAGCAAATGATGTTCATGATATACAGATTATAAATGACAAAATACATGTTGTTTCAACAGGCATTAATTCGGTTCAGGTATACGATTTTTTAGGGAACTTTGTCGAGGAGATTAACCCTGGGGGGAAAGGAGATGCCTGGCATATTAACTGCATTGAGAGTTATCAAGATGATTTATATTTTACGGCATTTGGTGCATTTAATACACATAGAGAATGGAATAATAATAGTTTAAAAAATGGGTTTATCTTTTCGTTAAAAGGTATGACTCCTATTATTAAGGGGCTCAGCGGGCCACATCATCCCAGATTGATTGATAAGAATTGGTGGGTTTGTGATTCCCATAAGCAATGCGTAAATGTATATGACTTTGCTACTAATTCTTTGTTAGCAATAATCAATCTTGGTGGTTTTACTCGGGGTATGTTAGAAACGGATGATTCTGTCTGGGTTGGAGTTAATGCGGATAGAAAAAAGAAAGATAGATTGAATGGACAAATAGTTGCTCTTGATAAAAGCAATTTTAGTGTTATTGAACAGATTGAAATCCCTTTGCCTGAGATTTATGATGTAATAAAGATACCTGAAGAGTTTTATGAAGCTTTACGGGAAAAACGCGAATCTTTTAACCTGGCTTCTGAATCTGACCATGCTACTATATCAGTAAACTTTGCAAATCAAATCACTCTGATGGAAAAACAGCTGATCGAACTAAGAGGTAAATTAAAAAAGAAAAGTATAATTATTAAATTAAAGTCAAAGATTAAATCAATGATTTCATGACTTGGGAAGATACGATTAAGATGATTCGAAAGGATCCATTCTACGAAGACTTGGTAAGGAATGCCTATTTTGAAGAGGACTTATCTTTGAATCTTCAAAGATATAAGCAGGATTTAGAGTATTCTGAAATAAAAGCATGGCTTAATGAGCTGGGCTTCAATCAAGGTAAAATCCTTGATATTGGAAGTGGTAACGGAATCAGTGCCGTTTCTTTTGCTTTGGATGGCTTCCAAGTAGATGCGGTTGAACCTGATCCAAGTGATACTATAGGAGCTGGAGCAATCAGATGGTTGAAAAATCATTATGGCTTAGGTAATTTATCTGTTCATGAAAGCTTTGCTGAAGATATTGGTTTCCCATCTGGTACGTTTGATTTGGTTTTTGTTCGTCAGGCATTACACCATGCCAATGAGCTTCAGAAGTTTGTCGAAGAATCATATAGAGTGCTAAAACAGGGAGGATATATGATTACTGTAAGAGATCATGTGGTTTTTGATAAAAAGGATAAGGAGTGGTTTCTAGAAAGCCATCCGTTACATAAATTCTACGGGGGAGAAAATGCTTATCATCCAAAGGAGTATGAAGAAGCTTTTCAGAAAGCCGGTTTTTCAATGAAAAAGCGATATAAATATTTTGATACGCCTGTTAATTATTTTCCGGCGAAAAAAGAACAAGTTGATCCACAAGTCAAGCTTGGCAAGCTTAAAGATACTTTTAGAACAAAATATTCAATTATAAGTCGGTTTCCTCTTGCATTCGAAGTCTACATTTCATATCTAAAATTTAGAGGTGTTTCATTTGAAAATAACGAAATGAAGATACCTGGTAGAATGTATTCATATATTTTGAAAAAAGACTAATGAAAATATTAATTATAGGTTCAAAAGGCTTTATTGGGTCTCATGCATTCAGTTTTTTTAATTCATTGGATTATAATGTTTTTGGTTGCGATGTAGTAGTAGACTATAATGATCCGAAGTATTTTCAAGTAGATGCATCAAATTCTGATTTTACTGAAATATTTAGAAAAACAGAATTCAATATATGTATTAATTGTTCAGGAGCTGCAAGTGTTCCTGATTCTATGCAACGTCCACAGCGTGATTTTCAGTTAAATGTTGTAAACGTAGCCAAACTTCTTGAAACGATAAGAAATTATTCTCCTTTATGTAAATTTCTTAATTTGTCATCGGCTGCTGTTTATGGTAACCCTCCCATGTTACCAATTAATGAAAGTGCCCCTATGCAGCCTATCTCTCCATATGGGCTTCATAAGGAAATGGCAGAACAATTATGTGCTGAATATCATGATTATTTCAATATCAATACTTGTAATCTTAGGATTTTTTCGGCCTATGGACCAGGATTGAAGAAGCAGTTATTTTGGGATCTGTATCAAAAAAGCAAATCAAATATTCATTTAGAATTATTTGGAACTGGAGAGGAAACCAGAGATTTCATATTTATTGATGATATCATCATTGCTATTGATATTGTGGTTAGAGTAGGGGAATTTAATGGGGAGGTATTAAATTTAGCTTCAGGAAGAGAAGTTCGGATAAGCGATGCTGTAAAACTATTTTTTGAGGCGCTTAAGTGGGATGGTACATATTCTTTTCAAGGTGAAGGTAGAGAGGGTGATCCTAAACGATGGTGTGCAGACATAAGTGAGCTTAAAAATTTAGGATTTGAAGTGAAATATGAATTAAAAACTGGACTTATTAAATATATTGAATGGCTACCAGCAGAAGAGCGAAAATAGGGTTAATTTATAGTTATAATGAAAATTGGATAGGTGGGACGTATTATATCTTAAATATAGTAAAGTCTCTAAATTATTTGCCTGAGAAAGAAAAGCCAGTAGTAATAATATTTACAAAGACTATTGATGAGTTTTTACAGCTCCAAGAAGTTACTAGTTACCCTTACTTGCAACATGAGCTTCTTGTTAACACTAATAAATGGCAAAAAAAAGCTAATAAGTTGACCGAGAGACTCTTTGGTAAAAAGTTTTTTGGAAAAATATTTGGCTCAGATGAGATTGATTTCGTTTTTCCAAATCCTCCTCAGGTTCCCATTTTGCAAAATCTGAAAAGAGTATCTTGGATACCTGATTTTCAGCATATCCACCTTCCTCAGTTTTTTTCGGAAGCAGAAATAAAAAGAAGAAATGAGCATTTCTCAGGTATTGCAAAGAATGCTGAGGTGCTGGTTTTAAGCAGTTTTAATTCATATACAGATTTTAAAAATTTATTTCCATCTTCAGATATTTCTGAAGTGATTTTGCCTTTCGCAGTTGTTAACCCTGATCTGAAATGGCCGATAAAAAAGGTTAAGTCGAAATATAGCGTAGAAGGCGATTACTTCTTTTGTGCAAATCAGTTTTGGAAACATAAAAATCACAAACTTATTTTTGAAGCATTAGTTTTAGCAAAGAAGGAAGCAGAAGATATTAAAATTATCTTTTCTGGTAAAGAAAGTGATTATCGAAGTCCAGAGTATTTTAATGAATTACAAACTTTTATTAAGCAAAATAAATTGGAGTCAAATGTAAAGTTTTTAGGGTTTTTGGACCGTGAAGATCAACTTCATTTATTGAAAGGAGCAAAAGCGAATATACAACCGTCATTGTTTGAAGGATGGAGTACTGTTGTAGAAGATTGTAAATCATTAAATCAATACTTGATTGTCTCTGATATTGAAGTACATAAGGAACAACTTCAAAATTATAAGAATAAATCCTTTTTTGATCCTTTAAACTAGCAAGAATTAGCTCAATTGATGATTGTGTTCTGGAAGTCTGATATTGAAAAAGAAGATTATTTTTATCAAGATGATATTCTAACTTTTGCGAAAGGACTTCTAAAAATCAAGGAGGTAGTTTGATATATGGTTTAAATATTATATCAAATATATACTAAGAGAGCGAGAATGTATATCTATAGATATCCTAACCTTTGATTTTCACAGCCTATAGTTGTAACTAGTTAATTTTTTAAATGTCGAAAATTTCAATAATAACCATTTCTTATAATAATAAAGAGGGACTAAGTAAAACTATAAATAGCGTATTAAATCAATCCTATAAATATATAGAGTATCTAGTTATAGATGGTGGCTCAAATGATGGTACTGTAGATTTATTGAAATCTTATGATTCTGACATTGATCACTGGGTTTCCGAATCGGATAAAGGCATTTACAATGCCATGAATAAAGGAATTCAGGCTGCTTCTGGTGAATATCTGCTCTTTTTAAATAGCGGGGATGTTTTATTAGAAAATAGTACGATAGAAAAAGCATCTCAGGGACTTTGTGCGGATATTGTATATGGAGATTTGGTTATTAATAAATCAGGTGTTTTGCGCGAAAAAAGATATCCCGACATTTTAACATTTGAGTACTTATGGAAATCCCACCTGCCTCACCCTGCAAGCTTTATTAAAAAAGAATTGTTTCAGCGTTGTGGATTATATAATGAAAACAACAAAATCGTGTCTGATCAAGAATTTTTCATAACTGCTTTAATTAAAGGCAATGCTTCCTATAAGCACCTCAATTTTCCTATTACAAAATTTGAATTTGATGGTATTAGTTCAAAAGATGAGAATAGAAATCTGATAAAACAGGAGAGGGTAACATTCTTCAATAAGCACTTTCCATTGTTGATTACCAATTTTCAAGAGTTGGATCATCTAAAAAAGATACAGAGTTCACGTGTCGTTAAGAAAGCGCTAAAATTCAGGAAGGTTTTAACATTTTTTAAAAATAAATTTAGTTAAAAGATTAGAATTGAAAATACTGTTCTTTAATCATGATTCGAATTTAGGAGGAGCTTCCAGGGCTTTAGTGGAGTTAATTGATGGCTTGCAAGGCAATGATGTAAATTGTATGGTAGTTTTGCCTTCCAGAGGGCCTTTGTGCAATGAGCTTGAAAAGAAATCGATAGAGTACTCTATAATGAGATATTCTAAATGGACAGGTCAACCAAAATACCTATTCAAAAAGCAACCACTAAAGTATATAAAACAGCATCTGAGATTCGTGAAGAAGTTGCTTATAACCATCAGAAGCGTTTTCTATCTTCATCGTTTATTAAAACCATGGAACCCTGACCTAATTATTACAAATACATCCGTGATTTACTTTGGTTATGTTTATTCAGTAATTTATCGGCAAAAACACATATGGCATTTAAGAGAGTTTTTGGATCATGGCTTGCATTTAATCGTACCTAAGAGTTTTTTTTATTTTTTACTGAAATTGTCATCTGGGGTTGTTTTTACCTCATTCTCGCTGAAGAGTCATACATTACCTGAATATAAAAAAGGCTATGTCATCTATGATGGACCTGTTAGTAAAGAAGACTTTAATCGTAGAAAAGTAAATATTCATGATGGTATATTTAAGTTCGTAATTATAGGAATTATTGACGAGAATAAAAATCAGAAGGAGGCTATTAAAGCTTTATCTTTGTTGATAAAACAAGGGTATAATGTCAGTCTAAATGTGGTAGGCAGAGGTAATTATAAACCTTTAAAAGATCTTGCAGAAAATTTAAAAATATCATCTTTTGTACATTTTTCGGGTTATTTGGACGATCCATTTTCAGCATATTACAATGCGAATTCATTATTAATCTGCTCCAAAAGCGAGGGCTTCGGCAGAGTGATTATTGAAGCAATGGCATTTGGAATTGCTGTGATTGGATATGATAATGGAAGAGGCACATCTGAACTCATAACACATCAGTATAATGGGCTATTATATAAGAATGCTGAAGCTGGTTTAGCAGAACAAATGAAAATTATAATTGATAATAGAAATCTTAGGGAGATAATAGAAAATAATGCCTGGGAGCATGCAAGAAAATACTTTACCAAAGATTCTCATGTTAAAAATTTTGAAAATTTAATCATGGAATTATAATTTTTTAAATAATTAGAAAAATATTGTTCTTATGTAATCTACCCTTAAAACCGAACTGTTAAAATTAATGAATGTTTTGTGTTTTAAAACAGTTCTAATTGGGGGTAAGCCTACTGTTAGACACAATAAAATAAATTAAATGAATAAAAATATTTTAGTGACAGGTTCTCATCGTTCGGGTTCAACATGGACAGGAAATGTAATTGCAAAGGCTCAAAATGTAAGGTATATACACGAACCTTTTAATATTGGAATACATCGCAAGAATCATAAGTCACCATTTAATTACTGGTTTGAATGTTTAATCGATAGTGCAACTAAAAATCAAAAAAAGGCTAGTTACTATATTGATTCTTTTTATAAAGTATTTCATAGAAACAACTTGAAAAGGTTACTTACATTGAGGTCATTGAAAGGGCTCTATCATTATTTTGCAGACATGAAGCGTAGGATAACAGATCGAACCATCATAAAAGATCCTATAGCAATAATGTCAACGGAATGGATTTATATGAATTATAACATTGATATAGTTGTACTAATTAGGCACCCTGCGGCTTTTATTGCCAGTTTGAAAGTGAAAGATTGGCAATTTGATTTCAATAATTATTTGAACCAACCCGTTTTGATGAACACCTATTTAAAAGAATATGAATCAGTAATCGAAGATTTTTCGAAAAATAAAAGAGATATAATTGACCAGGGTATTTTACTTTGGAATACAATCCATGACACAATAGCGTATTATCAGGAAAGATATAAAAATGACTGGTATTTTGTTAAGCATGAAAACTTATCGATCAACCCACTTGCCGAATTTAGTGAAATGTTCTCAAAGCTCAATTTAACATTAGACTCTAATGTTGCGAACTATATAAAAGAGTCAACCAGTGGAAGTGAACAATCTGCATTTAAAAGAAATTCAGTTGATAATATTAAAAATTGGAAAAATAGATTGACAGATGATGAAATTAAAAGAATAAAGATTGGCACTGGCGATGTATGGAAAAAATTTTATACTGAGAAGGATTGGTAATTAGGGTAAACAACATTTTTTTAGAAGTAATGTCAGGGAAAATAGCAAACATCAAGCCTTGCGGCCACTTAATCATTATACCGGTATGAAATGTCATGTTTAAGAAAGCCGGCACTACTCAGACAATTTACCCGTTATACTGATATGAACGCCAAGAATCCAGAAAAGGTAGCTATTATTATTTCTGATATCACCATAAAAGGCACTTTTGTAAAAAACAGAGATATTACGGTAGCTTGTGGTAAAACTTACTGAAAAAAATTATGAGTTTTCATAAATAGCTTCCCAGTTGAACAGGACAACTTTCTTTAAATATTTTTTTATAACTATAATTTATTAGAGATTCTTACTATTGTTTGTCATATTTTAGTAGTTAGATGAACCAATGGTAAAATTTTGATTGCATATGGCATCTCGTACTTTTAAAAACACTTCTTAATCTGAAATTTCTACTTCACGTCAAGATAGGATGAAATTGGGAGCGATTTTACTAAAAGATAAGTATTTTGTGCCTCTTCGGATTAATTGTAATAAAGAGTTGATTTATTCTCATTACCTAAAACTTTTGTAGAGATATAGAAAATCGTATGGTTTCTTCAAACTAATTCAATTTCGGAAAAAGAATTCACTTGTAAAGCCTTTTATTTTTTCAACTTATTATATTTAAGCCACAATTTTTAGTCTATGATCTTTATCATCTTATTTCTGAACTTAGCAGAAAATATTAGAGAATCTTGATTTAATGATGTCAACAGTATGAAAAGAATTTATTGTATAATTGTGACTTATAATGGTTTAAAGTGGATCAATCAGTGTCTAGGTAGTTTAAAATCACCTGATACCCCATTTAAAACTATTGTAATTGATAATGGATCCACTGATGGTACTCAAGAAGCCATTAAGACTAAATTCCCTGAAGTTGATTTGATTCAATCAGAAAATAACCTTGGGTTTGGTAAAGCTAATAATGTTGGCATCAAGAAAGCATATGAAAAAAATGCGGATTATATATTTCTTTTAAATCAAGATGCCTGGGTTGACCTTCACACGTTATCTAGGCTTATAGAGGTTGCTGAATCTAATCCCAGCTTTGGTATTCTTAGTCCAATGCACCTCAATGGAAGAGGAGGTGCCCTTGATTTTAAATTTGCTAATTATATTGATCCACAAAAATGTCCTGGTTTTATTTCTGATCTGTATCTTCAAAAGGTGAAATCTCTTTATGAGGTAAGATTTATCAATGCAGCTGCATGGTTATTGAGAAGGGAGACAATTAAAAAAGTTGGGCTGTTCGATGAATTGTTTTTCCTATATGGAGAAGACACGAATTACATTAGCAGATTGCGTTTTCATCAGTTTAAGTTAGGTATTGTTTCAAATGCTGTCATCTATCACGATCGTGAAATACGAAAGGGTAGCAAAAACCCTACAGGTTTAGCATTAGAACATCAAAATAAATTTCAGGTGGGTCTCTTGGACATTAATAACCCCAGTTTAGTAAAGAGCTATCTTTTTAATACTAGAGTTCTTATTGCAAAGTTGTTGAAAGGCATAGTATCAAATCGTGATTTTTTTCGCATCTTCTTTAAAATGTTAAAATTAAGAAAAGAATTTATCAAAAGCAGAAAACGGAATAAACAGCTCTTTATTCAAAATTAGAAAGAAGTAGTAAAATGTTCAAAGTGTTACTGAATGAGAAATTATAGTAAAATATTTATCACTATTTATAAACTAAGATGATTTCTATAATAATTCCTACTTACAACAGGGCTCACTTAATTACCCAATCAATTGAAAGTGTTAAAAATCAAACATTTTCAAGTTGGGAGTTAATCATTGTAGATGATGGAAGCACTGATAATACGCAGGAAGTGGTTAAATTATATCTGGCAGATAAAAGAATAAAATATATTCAAAAGGAGAATACAGGTGCCGCTCATTCTAGAAATGTGGGGGTAGAAAAGGCAAGTTATGACTGGGTTACGTTCCTTGATAGTGATGATAAAGTTAAACTGGATTGGTTAAAAGTTTTTGCTAATATGATACTTTCTAATCCTAAGTCAGTATTATATTCAGTTGGCGTTACAATTAAATATAATGACAAAACATCTCATCATACTCCTTCAAACGATGAGTATATCAAAGGTGGGCATATAACCCGATTTAATGCGGGAGCCTACTTATTGAAAAAATTAATTTTTATTGAAATTGGTGGGTTTGATAGTGATTTAAGATCAATACAACATACAGATTTAGGTATCAGGATTTTAGAATACTTAAATACTAATTTTTTATCTTCTACTTATTCCACTCAATCTTTAGTTATTATTTATAAGCATTCTGGTGAGAGAATTCAAAATGATTGGCGGGCTGTACAAATGGGAACTTTAAAAATTATTGATAAGTATAAAAATTCAGTTTTGCCTAAAAAAACGATTTCATCTTATTATAATGTTGCCAGTTATGCGTCTTTTAAATTAGGTGATAAAAAAAAATCAATTGAATTACTTAAAAATAGTATTAGATACAATCCTCTAAATATTAAATTATATCTCAAATTTATATATTTTTTATTTAAATCTATCTCAGCATGATTACAAGACTAAAATTAAGCTGACATTTCTGCAAAAGATTCGAAGTTTAGTAAAAAAAAATAGTTGAAGAAGATTTGCTTAAAAAGGGGGTTTTCTGTTTATCTTATATTCATTATATATAATTGTTACACTCAATTCTATAGCAATATATACAGTTTTTTTTCTGGTATCAAAATACCGAAGATGAACTAATGAAAAGATTTTAAGATAGAAAGTATATTAAAATTGTTTATAGTTTTGAAGTTAAATAATTATTAGGTTAATTGGATTGAATGAACATGAATAAAACACCTGAATTTATAATAATTGGAGCAATGAAATCAGGAACCTCTACCATCGATAGAAATTTAATAGTACATTCTCAGATTGGTTTTACTGTGACCAAAGAGCCTAATTTTTTTAGTAATAATTTTAATAAAGGGTTTGACTGGTATTTAAATCAATTTCCTAGTGATAAGCCTATTTTAGGTGAAACATCCCCAAATTATTCTAGACTCCATTTGTATCCGGAAACAGTCAGAAATATGAAACAGTTCAATCCTGATATGAAAATTATTTATATTGTACGTGATCCAATAGATAGAATTGTTTCTCATTTACATCACAATATTTATCGAGATAGATTGAATAGTAAAAGCGTTGAAAAGGAATTAATAGGCAATGAAGATTATATTTTGACAAGTAGTTATTTTTTTCAGATAAAACCTTATCTAGAGACTTTCGATAGCAGAAATATTAAAGTTGTTTTGTTTGAAGATTTTATTAAAAATCCAACAGCAATTTTAAAAGATTTGTGCAATTTCTTAAATGCTGAATATGAGGAGATACATTTTAAGGCGTACAATATATCGAGCAAAAAATACCTTATAAAATTTCATGATACTTTTCATAAACTTTTTGGGAATAATAAATTCACAGATTTATATCATTTATTCTGGTATTTTATGTCTATTAAGATTGATCGTCCAATTCTCACAGAGAAATCAAAATTATTTATAAAATCTAATATTAAAGAGGATATTGCGAAATTTCAAACTATATTTTCATTAGATTCCTCCAAATGGAATACCTATGAAAAAATTTAAATTAGCTCTTATAGGTGATCTTTATAGATATCAAAGTTCATTTCTAAAAGCACTATTCGTAAGTCCTGGTTTTCGCTTTTGTGTTTATTTTCGATTGTCTCAGAGTTTTTCAATTATAAATCCATTAGGATTAGTAGGTCGAATATTACTAAAAATTACTAAAGTAAAATATGGGTTTCAAATTCCGCATAGAACCAAAATAGGATATGGGTTTTATATAGGTCATTTTGGTAATATTGTGATTAATCAAAAAGTTATTCTGGGCAATAATTGTAATATCGCACAAGGAGTTACAATTGGCGAAGTAAATAGGGGTATAAAAAAGGGAACTCCTGTAATAGGCAATCAAGTGTGGATAGGTGCAAATTCTGTTATTGTTGGAAATATAAAAATTGGAGATAATGTGTTGATAGCTCCTTTAGCCTTTGTGAATTTTGACATCCCAGATGATGCAGTAGTTAGTGGTAACCCTGCAAAAATAATTAATTATAAGGGTAGTAAGAATTATATAAATAATATTGTTAAGTAATGATAGTTTTCATCATTGATACATTGGAAACAAGAGGAGCAGAAAAAAGTCTATTAGCCATTACTTCTCGTTTTGAAAAATACCAGCCCATTTTTATTCAATTATTTGCCGGGGATACTCTAAAGTCTCAATTTGAAGAAAAGGAAATAAAGATAATCTCTTTAAACCTGAAGCCGGATTATAATTTCAAAAGCATGGCTCTATCGGTTGAAAAAGTTATTGAAAACTTTGATGTTCATTTAATTCATTCAACACTCTTTAGATCTGATCAGGTAGCTCGCATATTAGCAAAGAAATTAGATTTACCTCTAATTAACAGCTTAGTAAATAATTCTTATGCTAAAGTTCGTTATCAAAAACTGACTATTATTCAGAAGATGAAATTAAAATATATAGAAAATTTAGATAGACGTTCTGCAAATAAGGTTAATTTATTTATTTCTAATTCTCACGCCATAAAGCGATCAAATGCTAAAGCTTTAAATATTCCTCTAAATAAAATTAAGGTGATTTTTAGGGGAAGAGACCTTCAAGTGTTCAATCAAAAAGTTAGGTCAGATGACATTAGGCGAGACCTTAAAATTTCTAATGAAAAAGTATTTTTAAATGTCAGTCGTCTATTGGATAGAAAAGGGCAGCTAGATTTAATAGAAGCCTTTCACCAGTATAGGAGAACAGAGAAAAATGCAGTACTCCTAATTGCAGGAGATGGGCAATACAGAGATGCTTTGGTGCAGAGAATCAATGAATTAAATCTAAATTCAAAAGTAAAATTATTAGGTAATCGATCCGATATACCTGAACTATTGCAATTAGCTGATTATTTTGTTTTCCCTTCTCATTATGAAGGTTTACCAGGGGCTTTAATTGAAGCTATGATGTCAAAAACACCAATCATAGCTTCTGATATTCCTGAAAATTTGGAATGTGTAAGTACGGAGAATAGTTTAATATTTCCTGTTGGCAATGTAGGAGCATTAACTAACACAATGTTAGAGGCTCAAGGCATTGATTGGACTCAAAAAATAGAAAAGGCTTATCAATTTGCAGCTGAAAACTTTGATATCAATAAAATTGCGGAGGAATATGAAAGCACTTATGATGAGCTATTGGTAAACAGAAACAGCCCCAAAGGCTGTGAACTAACCGCAAAGGCGCAAAGACGCTAAGGAAACAAAAAAACAGCCAAAGGCTGTGAATAACCACATAACATGTCCCGCACTGCAAGTCGGGAGACACGAAGGCACAAAGGATTTCTAATTAAGAATTACGAATTTTATAATTAGGAGTTGATCACAGTTATCTCAGAATTGATAGTGATATTTTGTTGATTAATTTGTCGTGGCGTAAACAGAATCTTCGCGTCTTGACGAAATATTTTAAAGAACCTTTACCTGCCTTTGTTTTCTTCCATTTCTTTTGTGGTTATAAACCAGCTTTAGCTGGCCATTTTTGTGTCTTTGTGCCTTTGTGGTTCAAAAGAAAAGAGCTTTAGCTCTAATAATTTAATTTCAAGTAGAATTGTAATAAAATGATGCAAAATTTAATAAAAGAATTCCCAAATCAGTTAACTGATGCACTAAGTTTAAAGAATCAGATAGATTCAGTAAAGGATAAATTCAATGGAATTGATAAAATTGCAATTTGTGGAATGGGAGGTTCTGCTTTTGCAGGCCACATAGTGAAAGCGGTTACCAATGAATACAGTAGGTTACCTATCATAATGATTCAAGGATATGAATTACCTTACTGGGTAGATGAAAATACGCTTTTCATAGCATGTTCATATAGCGGAAATACTGAGGAGACCCTTACAATAACAAAAAAAGCCATTGATAAAACTAAGAATTGTTTCTTCATCACAACCGGTGGAGAATTGCTTGATATTTCTGAAATATTAGATATTCCAAAACATGTTTTTCCCGGTGATTCAAAATGTCCAAGAGCTGGAATAGGGTATCCTATAGTTGCAATTTTATTCTTATTAGAAACCTTAGAGGTCTTTGAAAAGCAAGGAAATGTAGAAGCATTAGTAAATGATGCTGTTAAAGAACTTATTTCTTATCAGGAAGAGATACAAACAGAAGCGAAAAAGACAGCAACACTATTGAAAGATAGATTAGCTATAGTTTATTCTTCTGATTTCTTATCGCCTGTGAGTTTAAGATTTACTCAACAATTAGCTGAAAATAGTGAGCAATTAGCTCATTCTAATATTACTCCGGAAATGAACCATAATGAGATAATGGGATGGAATAAACCTGACTTCCTGTTTGAAAAAATAGCAGTGTTAATTTTTCATTCCGATTTCGATAATGAACGTAATAAAAAACGTTTGAAAATCACTCAGGAAATAATCAGTAAAAAAAGTAATGTAATTGAAATAACTGCCAAAGGAAATTCGAAATTATCTCAGTTGTTGTATTTGATTCATTTTAGTGATTGGGTATCCCTGGAATTGGCAATATTAAATGAAGTGGATGCATCTGAGATTAAAAATATTGACTATTTTAAAAATGAATTATCCAGGTAAGATATATTTTAAATAAAATTACTGATAATAAGAAATATATATTTATGAAACCGACACGATTAAAATTATCATTGCCATATATTCGAAATGATAATTTTAATCGTCAAAGGTTGCATCTGACAATTAAAAAACAAAATATAAACAGATGAAAAAAGCATTGATCACAGGAATTACCGGTCAAGATGGAGCATATTTAGCAGAATTATTATTAAAAAAGGGCTATGAAGTGCACGGGATCAAAAGGAGAAGTTCTCTTTTCAATACGGATAGAATTGACCATCTCTACCAAGATCCTCACGAAAAAGAAGTTAGGTTTATATTGCATTACGGGGATCTAACAGATAGTATGAATATTACCCGAATCATTAAAGAGGTGCAGCCAGATGAAATCTATAATTTGGGAGCAATGTCTCATGTTAAAGTCAGTTTTGAGACTCCCGAATATGTAGCAAATGTAGATGGAATGGGTACCTTAAGGATCTTAGAAGCTGTACGGCTTTTAGGGTTACAAGATAAAACCAGGATATACCAGGCATCGACTTCGGAGTTGTACGGCTTAGTTCAGGAAACTCCTCAGTCAGAAAAGACTCCATTTTATCCCAGATCACCCTATGCAGTAGCTAAAATTTATGGCTATTGGATAACAGTTAATTATAGGGAGGCCTATAATATGTTTACATGTAATGGTATTTTATTCAATCATGAATCTCCTTTGCGAGGCGAAACCTTTGTTACCAGAAAAATCACCAGAGCCGTATCGAGAATCGCTTTAGGATTACAAGAAGCTTTTTACTTGGGCAATATAGATGCTAAAAGAGATTGGGGTCATGCGGAAGATTATGTTGAGGCCATGTGGAGGATATTGCAGCAAGATGTTGCGGAAGATTTTGTAATAGCTACCGGAGTAACGACTTCTGTTAGGGATTTCGTCATTAAAGCTTTTGATTATGTCGGTATTGAATTGGAATTCAAGGGCGAAGGGGTAAATGAAATAGCGGTAATTAAGAAGTGCAGAACGTCTGAATTTAATTTAAAAGAGGGTAGTGTCGTTTTAAAAATTGATCCTAAATATTACAGGCCTACGGAAGTAGATTTGTTGTTAGGAGATCCGACCAAATCGAAAGAAAAACTGGGGTGGGAACCAAAGCATGACGTAGACTCTTTGGTTAAAGATATGATGAAATCAGATCTGGAACTATTTAGAAAGGACATGCTTTTAATCGAAGGAGGTCATAAAGTGAATAATTATAATGAATAAAGATTCAAAAATATATATTGCCGGGCATAGAGGAATGGTAGGGTCTGCCATTCATAGGAAATTGCAAAAAGAAGGCTTTCAAAATATCGTAACAAGAACTTCAAAAGAATTAGATTTAAGAAACCAGCTTGCCGTGGCTGATTTTTTTGAAATAGAAAAACCGGGATATGTTTTTTTAGCCGCAGCTAAAGTGGGTGGGATTTTAGCCAACAATAAATATAGAGCGGAATTTTTATACGATAATTTGATGATACAAAACAATGTAATTCATCAAAGCTACTTGAATGATGTTACTAAATTGCTTTTTCTGGGTTCTTCCTGTATTTATCCGAAATTGGCACCACAGCCGCTCAAAGAAGAATATTTGTTGACGGGGGAGCTAGAGCCAACCAATGAGCCTTATGCTATTGCAAAGATCGCAGGAATTAAAATGTGTGATGCATACAGAGATCAGTATGGTTGCAATTTTATTTCTGCAATGCCTACGAACTTATATGGCCCAAATGATAATTATGATTTGGAAACTTCCCATGTGCTGCCGGCACTAATTAGGAAATTTCATGAAGGTAAATCAAACAACAAAAGTTCCGTGCAATTATGGGGTAGTGGCACGCCTAAAAGAGAGTTTCTACATGTAAATGATTTGGCTGATGCGTGTTATTTTTTAATGAATAATTTTAATGAAAAAGGTTTCGTCAATATCGGCACAGGTAAAGAAATCACAATTAAAGAATTGGGCGAACTGATCAAGAAAATTGTTGGATTTGAGGGTGAACTTGATTGGGACGATTCTAAACCAGATGGCACTCCAAGAAAGTTAATGAATGTTGATAAAATAAACGCTTTAGGCTGGAATTATAAAATTGATTTACAAGATGGAATATCATCTGTTTATGAAGATTTTAAATCCTATTCCTCGTGAGGCATGCTGAATTCAAATCAGATTTAGCTAAACCCTCTTCACCTCAGGTTAATTTAGCTTTAGCTAAATAACTTTTGTTTTCTTTTATGTCTTTTCCCGATAAATTCGGGACAAGTCGTGGTTAAATTTTCTTTGTGCCTTCGCGTCTTTGCGGTTCCGTAGAGCTTTAGCTCTCAATAACTATTAGCATGAAAATCCTTCAAATCATACAAAAACCCCAGCTACGTGGTGCAGAGATGTTTGCAAGCCAGCTGAGCAATCATTTGCAAGACCAAGGCCATGAAGTAATATTAGTTTCCTTGTTTAAAGGAGAAGGACAGTTGAGCTTTAGCGGGAAACAAGTTCATTTAAATTTAAGGGCCAAAGTTCGTTGGTTAGATTATAGTGGGTTCAAAGCATTTACTAATGTGATTAAAAATGAAAAGCCTGATCTTATACAAGCCAATGCAGGAGATACCTTGAAATATGCGATCTTATCGCGATTATTATTTGGCTGGAAACAAGCAATAGTTTTCAGAAATGCTTCAATGGTCAGTTTGTATATCAAAAATCCTATCGTAAAAATATTAAATGGGTTTTTGTATAAAAAAGTAGATGCCATTGCTTCTGTTAGCCAGCAATCGAGGAAGGATTTGAATCAGTTGTTTCCAGTGACTTTAGGAAAGTCTAGAGTTATTCCGATAGGGATAGAGTCGAAGCAAAGCGGAGGTCTAGGGACAAACGAATCGGGAAATAAAATCGAAGCGCAGCGTAGATCCCGAGAGGTAAGAATCGGGAAAAAAGATGAAATACAACTAGTGCATGTGGGAGGCTTTAGTTTTGAGAAGAATCATAAAGGTTTATTAAATATTTTCAAGCGGTTATTGCTTGATTACCCTGAAGCAAAGCTAAAATTAATAGGAGATGGTCCTTTACGGAAACAGACTGAAGAGATAGCCAAAGGTTTGGGTATCTTTGATTCAGTTGAATTCTTGGGTTTTCAAACTAATCCTATGCAATTCGTCCAAAATGCTGATGTCTTTGTTTTGCCGAGCATAATTGAAGGTTTACCGGGTGTGGTATTAGAAGCTTTTTACGGCCAAACTCCTGTAGTGGCCTATGATGTGGGCGGAGTAAGAGAAGTAGTGAAAAATGAAGAGACAGGTATTTTGGTGAAGAAAGGAGATGAGGAAGGATTTGTTGAAGAGATTAAAAAAACGATACAAAATCCAGAGGAAACTAATAAAAGAGTAAAAGAAGCTTACAAATTAGTGCAGAAGGAGTACAGGAATGAGGTCATAGCGGAAAAATTCTCATCTTACTACAAAGAAATACTTGATAGCCAAAGGCTATAGAACTAACCACAAAGTCACAAAGCCACTAAGAATAATAATTATTAATTAATAATTGGTTAATTAATAATTCAGTTCAAAAAATACATCGTTACGCTAAAACCACTTTTTTATTAAAATTTTCTTTGTGAAACCTTTGTGTCTTCGTGTCTTTGTGGTTCAAAAAAGAGCTTTAGCTCTAAAAATCAATTTAAATGAATTATAGTTTTTTAAAAGATAGACATATTTTAGTAACAGGTGGAGCAGGCTTTATTGGGCATCATCTTGTTAAAAAAATCATCAAACAGAAACCTGCTAAACTTTACATCATCGATAATTTAGCAACTGGGATGCTAAGCAATATTGAAGAGTTCCTTGCTTTACCAGAAGTAGAATTTATCAATGAGGATGTTGCTAAACCTTCAGCAGTGGAATCTATCACCGATTTAGACTATATTTTTCACTTGGCAGCAGTGGTGAGTGTGCCTAAATCCTTTGAAATGCCCTTTTTAACGCATCGAACCAATGAAAGTGGTTTTATTAATATGTTGGAGTTGGCGAAGCGCTTAAAAGTAAAGAAAATATGCTACGCTTCTTCTTCTGCGGTTTATGGCGAGCAAAACCAAATGCCAATTTACGAAACAGCCCAGTTGAATCCGCAATCTCCTTATGGTCTGAGTAAATTACTAAATGAGCAATATGCGAAAGCCTTTTATGAATGGGAATCCATTTCGAGTATGGGCTTTCGATTTTTTAATGTTTTTGGCCCTGGTCAAAGAGCTAATTCTCCTTACTCCGGGGTGATCTCGATTTTTTTAAGCAGAATGCAGAAAGGAGAGAATATTCAAATTTTTGGTGATGGCGAGCAAATCCGTGATTTTGTATTTGTAGGAGATGTAGTGCAAGCCTTATTACGAGGAGCTCAATCTGAAAAGACTTTCGGTCTATATAATGTAGGGAGCGGACAAACGACTTCTCTAAATGAATTGTATGATGTGTTAAAAAATCTAACTAATTACTCCAAAGAGCCAAGATACCAAGAAGCCAGAAAAGGAGATATCAAAAAAAGCGCAGCAGATATTGAGTTGATTAAGAAAGAGTTAGGCTATAATCCCAAATTCAATCTAAAAGAAGGATTGGCTAAACTGATTGAGACAGCCTAAGGCTGTGATGGAACCACAAAGACACGAAGACACAAAGTTTTTTTTAAAAGTGTAAGGAATTTGAGATTGAGAATGGCAATCAATCATTCTAGAATTGTTAAGCCATTTTTTTTTTTGGCGTCTTGGCACCTCATGACTAGAATACAGTACTGGATAAGTTATGCAGTTAGTTTTTTCAGCTTTAGCAGAATTTCTTTGTGTCTTTGTGTCTTTGTGGTTAGCCACCGGCTTTAGCCGGCTCAGCAGCTGCAGCCTTTCTTTTAGCAGCCCTCATTCTTGCCCTAAAAGCCTGCTTCTTTTTATCATCATACATCTGAATGATCACGAAAAGAAACAACATCATCACCTGGCTTTTCTGCCTAATGGCAATCCCCAAATTTCCTGAAATCTGAGCTAGTGCAATAGAAACCGTAATAAAACTAAAGAAAGCAGTTTTTACAGCAAAGTCCCCTCTGATAATATACCAAATCCCACCCTTAAAGATAAACACCAGCGTTACCAACAATAAAAATACATTTTCAAAAGAAACGATGATGCCCAACATTCCTGGAGCATCAAAAAAGAGCGGCCTGAAAAGAAAGGTAAATACCTGCTCTGGTAAAGTCATTGTAGTAATATCTAATCCGGAAGTTGCTTTGGCTAATTCAGAGGCACGATTATCCATATTTAAGCCTTCTGAGAAAATTGTATCAGTTTCAAGTCCAACTAAGTTCAATACATCCTGATAAATAAACCCTAAAGCTACAGTAGCTACTGCAATCATTAGGAATTTTACAGTGTATCCTAATCCTTTGGTACTAAAAGTGAACCCTATTAAGGAAGATGCTAGAATAACAAATAATATGTGAGGCCGAATATGATATGTGATTAAGGCACCAACGAGTAAAACCCAATACCTTTTAGGGATATTATTGAGTCCATAGAAAAGTAAACTAATTCCCAGAAATATAAAAGAACCTTTCCCGAAAGAGCCAGACCAAAAATGCAGGTTAGGAATAAGGAAAAAGAGGTGTAGCATATCAAATCCGAAAATTGTACTTTTGAAATTTATACGTTCCCTAAAAAATTTATAGAAATAAATAAATCCTAAAAAGCCAAAGAAGGCAAATAAAGCCATCATGGCTTCATAGGTAAATCCAAACCAATTAATAAAGGGATAACCAGTCCATTCTATAAAAGTGGTAGAAGTGCCATAAAAGTCAAACCAATCTGGACCTTTTCTGTATTCACTCACTTTTGTATAGTAAAAAGCAGAATCAGATGGGTTGAAAACTGCATATACATAATAAACCAATGACAAAAAGAGATGATACCAAAATAGCTTTTTTAAGAATTTATTGTCTTGGGCGCTGTGGTTGGGTAGACCGAGTTCCTGATGCATGCGGGATAAACTTTTCCCTCTTTTGACCGGCATCAGTCGGTCTATCACCTGCATGGAGATAAAGTAGGAGAGGAGAATGATGATGATGCCGTATAACATGAGACAAAAATACAGTCTTAATGCTAAGACAGCAAAGCTTTTAAATAATAAAAACAGCCAAAGGCTGTAACTAACCACAAAGACACAAAGGCACAAAGAAAAAAACTGCTAGTAACCGCAAACCTGTCCCGCACTGCAAGTCGGGAGACGCCAAAGCGCAAACGAAAATAATTAGAAGAGCTAAAGCTCTAAAACTAACCGCATAACCTGTCCCGTACTGCAAGTCGGGAGGCGCAAAGACGCTAAGGAAAATAATAAGGAGAGCTAAAGCTCTTGGACTAACCGCTAACCTGTCCCGTATTCATCGGGAAACTCGGGAACTAATCGCCCAATTTGATCTGCACATCTTAAGGTAATAATTAATTGTGTTTTTGCTTTAGCTAAAACAACTTCGTGTCTTTGTGCCTTTGTGGTTAAAAAAAGCTTTGTAGTCAACATCTTGATAATCCAGATTGAAAAACTATATTTGAAATATAATTGTTAATACATCAAGTAAGAACACATTATTATGAAATCGACATAAAAATTCAGCTTTGAATATTTAACATCACAAAGCTGAATTTTTATCAAAGATTCCATGTGACCGTTTAAAATAAACCTATACACATGAAAAAATTAACAACAGAAGCACTTAAACGCAATATTAGTAAGGCTTATAAGGCTATTAATAAAGAAGACATGGAGCTTCATAAATTAGCCAGAATTACTGTAAGAGATGGGTACGTTGTAAAAATTTATCCTGATGGTAGAACAGAGCGGTTAAAAAAAGCGGAGTTTGGTTATAAAGAACTGAATATTGAAGATTTTAGTATTTGAGTATCAAAGATAAGCAACCAAAATTCAGATTATTTGCCGGTCCAAATGGTTCTGGTAAATCTACTCTAATAGAAGAGATAAATTCACAATTTAGCATAGGATATTTTATTAATGCTGATGTAATAGAGGTTGATTTAAGAAAGAATAACTCTCTAGAAATATCGTCTTACCTTCCAAAAACAGTTGCCCAAAAAATAGAGAATTATTTTGAAAACCTAGGGAGAAGTACTTAATTATTTACAACCACCCCGTCCTTCGGACACCCCTCCTTTTTTAAGGAGGGGAGCTGCTTCGAGCAAAGAAATAATCTATATTTCAATTTTCATCCTTATTGTCTTGGTGTTTAAAAACAAACATTTTAAGAGATTAAACCTATGGATATTTTGCACGCACTGATGCTCCCCTGTTTTAGGGGAGCTTCCGCTGGTTAGCGGATGAGGGGTATAGACCCTCAAATCAACGTGTAAAGAGTGCTAAAAAGAGTGAAAAAAGGAGGTCATGATGTTGATAATCAAAAAATAATAGACCGTTACTATAAAAGTTTAGCTCTTTTAAAATCAGCTTTCTCAATAGCTGATCGAGCCTATGTAATTGACAGTACTTCCTTCAAAAATTCTGTAATTTTGGAGAAGAAGGATATGCAATTAATTTTCCACAACAAAAATGCCCCTGAATGGGTAGTGGAATATTTATTACAATATTTAGCTAAAAAAAAGTAATCTATCTTGATGAGAGCCAAAGGCTGTGACTAACCGCTAAGACGCCAACTTGCCTGACGGCAGACAGGGGCGCAAAGAAAAATAATAAAAAAAGAGATAAAGCTCTGGAACTAACCGCATAATTTATTACGGCATCTTAATGTAAAAATTAAATGTGTTTCAGCTTTTCTGAAATCCCTTAGTGTCTTTGTGCCTTTGTGGTTCCGGCAATCAGCTTTAGCTGATAAACATTCCCGAGTGGTCGGGACAGGTTGTTTTCTTTTTTTTATCTTTTGTGGTTAAATTTTTCTTTGTGACTTAGTGTCTTTGTGGTTCAAAAAAAGCTTTAGCTTTGCGGTTTAAGTCGCAATTGCAATGAAAATAAAAGTTCTTCACATTATAAAATCCCTTGGTAGAGGTGGGGCAGAGATGCTTTTACCTGAAACCTTGAAGCTTCACGATCAAGAGCGATTTGAATTCCATTATATCTATTTCCTGCCCTGGAAAGACCAGATGGTAGAGGCTTTGGAAAGTGCTGGCGGGACAGTCACTTGCTTTGCAGCTAAAAACAATATGCAGTTGATGCGGCAGATTGATAAGGTGGATCGCTATGTACAACAACATAAGATCGATTTGATTCATGCGCATTTGCCCTGGGCCGGCTTTTTAGCTCGTTTTCTGCATAAAAGTAATAAGATTCCACTTGTTTATACTGAGCATAATAAACAAGAACGCTATCATAAAGCTACGTTTTACCTCAATAAATGGACGTTCAACTGGCAATCTAAAGCTATTGCCGTAAGTAGTGATGTGGAAACTTCTATTAAGCAGAATATAAATCCCAAAGTGCCTGTCCAAACGGTACTCAATGGAGTAAATACTGATTACTTTCAACGAAAGTCTTTAGATCAAACTGCTGAGGAAGTAGAAGCGCTAGCTGAGGAGTCAACGGCTATCACTTTTCGAGCGAATCAAGAGGCTTCCGAGGAATTGCCTTTTGACAATGGAAAAGAGGTTTTACAAAAGCTAATCTCACACAAAAGAGATAACCATGATCTTCAGATTGTGGGCACGATTGCGGTTTTCCGGTTTCAGAAGCGTTTAGTGGAATGGATAAAGGTATTTCATCAAGCTGCAAAAGAAAACCCAAACCTCAGAGGGGTGATAGTGGGTAATGGGCCATTTGCAGCAGAATTATTGCAATTACGAACTGAATTAGGCTTAGAGAAGCAGTTATTCCTGCCCGGTCTGCAGACTAATACCAAAGACTGGTTCTCCATTATGGATGTCTTTATGATGAGCTCAGAATTTGAGGGCTTACCCATTGCACTTCTTGAGGCTATGAGCATGGAATGCGCCATTGTGACAACTGATGCTGGTGGAGTTAAAGAAGTAGTAGAAGATGGAGAAAGTGGGTTGATGGTGGGTGTTGATGACTGGGAACAACTGGCTGGTAAATTAGAGATGCTGAGGGATGATGAATTGAGAATTGAATTGGCGAAAAATGCTAGAAAAAGGGTTGAAGAGGCATTTAGTTTGAAAAGGATGGTGGATGAATTGGAAGAGGTTTATTTAGCTACAGCCAAAGGCTGAATTGAACCACAAAGACACGAAGGCACAAAGGAAATAAAATTAAGAGTTTCCGCTTTTTTATTGATTAAAGTTATTAATAAGTTTACGGAAATATTTATTTCAACCCAAACTGTATCTCTAATGAGCGAGAATGAATTATCTAAAATTGTAGTGAATGCAGCATATCAAGTCCATACAGAATTAGGTGCTGGTTTACTTGAAAATGTATATCAGGAATGTTTGTTTTCCGAAATAACAGATGCTGGTCTAAAGGTACAGAAGGAAGTCGTTTTACCAGTCGTCTACAAAAATAAAAAAATTGAATTAGGCTATCGTATTGACCTATTGGTTGAAGATAAGCTAATAATTGAAATAAAATGTGTTGATTCTTTTATGCCTATCCATAAAGCACAGTTATTAACTTATTTAAAACTTACCAATAACAAATTAGGCTTATTAATGAACTTTAATGTCCCACTGATCAAAGATGGGATCAAAAGAGTCATCAATGGTTATTTATAAAAACAGCCAAAGGCTGGATTGAACCACAAAGACACGAAGGCACTAAGAAAAAAAGATTCTGGTTACCAAATGCTACCAAGAGCTTTAGACTTTTTTTAATGGAATAATTGCATGAGAATTAATAGATTCTTTAAAAATAAACTTTGTGCCTTTGTGTCTTTGTGGTTATACTGCAGCTTTGCTGCTTACTAGAGAGAAATGAACATACGCCCTGCTAAAAAATCAGACGTTACCAACATCGTCCAGCTACTGAAATCCAGTCTGGGCGAATCGCTTATGCCTAAATCTGAAGCCTATTGGCAATGGAAACACATCAATAATCCTTTTGGTGCTTCACCCGTTTGGGTCGCAGAGGAAGAAGGGAAGCTGATTGGAGTGCGGGCTTTTATGCAATGGAATTGGGAAAAGGAAGGGCAAATCTTTAAAGCAATTAGAGCAGTAGATACTGCTACAGATCCTGCGCATCAAGGCAAAGGAATATTCAAAAAATTGACTCTAGGTTTGCTGGAGCAATGTGAAAAAGACGGAGTTCATCTGGTATTTAACACCCCCAATAATCAAAGTAAGCCAGGTTATTTAAAAATGGGCTGGGAGGAAGCAGGTAAACTCCCTATTCAAATAAGCATTAAAAAACCTATCAAAATTGCCATTGCAAAGCTAAAAGGAAAGAACGAAACAAGTTTTTTAGAACTGCCAAATGGGGCTGAATATGATCTGCAAAAAGCCTTGAATCAATTTCAATTTAATTTTAAAGAAAGTACTGTTTGGGGTACGGCCTACAGTTTGAACTATCTGAAATGGCGATATGAAGAAGTTCCGATCATACCATATTATGCGCATTTCAATGATAATGCCTGCGTGATTTTTCGATTAAAAGCTGGAGGGCTAGGAGTAGAGCTGAGAATTTGTGATGTATTTGGTCAAAAACAGGATATAGAACAACTCTTAGATGAAGTATACTATCAAAACGATTTTGATTATATGAGCATCAGCGGTTTCGAGCCAATAAAGCTACCTGGAATCTTAAAGCAAAACAAAAACTTGGGCCCTGATGTGACTATAAGAACCTTGGCAGAAAAAGATTTGACTGAATTTCAGGGATTTAATAATTGGCATCCTGCTTTGGGTGACCTGGAGGTGTTTTGACAGCCATAGGCTGTAGGGTTAACCACAAAGACACGAAGACACTAAGTTTTCACAAAGAAAAAATATTAAAATGGCTACGGTTCTGTATTTTCATTTTTAAAAAGCTAGTAATGACATATCAATTCGTAATTTCAAAATTCATAATTCCTAATTTATTTCTTTGTGACTTTGTGGTTCAAAAAACCAGCTTTGCTGGTAATAATTAATAGATTTGTAGTAAAAGAACTATTTGAAATCAGTATTCACCATATCACTAGACTTTGAACTGCATTGGGGCGGATTTGAAAAATGGCCCTTAGATGAAGCAAAAAAGCAGTATTTTCTAAATACCCGTAAGCTCATTCCACAGCTTTTGGGTTTATTTGAGCAACATGAAGTGCATGTGAGCTGGGCTACGGTTGGTTTGCTAATGCACCATAATAAAACAGAAATAGAAGAAAATAGTCCGGAACTGAAACCAAATTATGCTCAAGAAGCGCTTTCAGCTTATCATTTTATGCAAAATACTGGTATAGGCGAAAATGAAAAAGAAGATCCTTTCCATTATGCCGATTCCTTAATTGGAGAAATTGTCAAAAGAAAAGGGCAGGAGCTTTCATCTCATAGTTTTGCCCACTATTACTGCAATGAAGCAGGACAAAGCACCGAGCAATTTGATGCAGATTCAAAAGCTATCCAGAAAGCTGCTCAGAAATACGGAAAGTCATTGAAATCTTTAGTATTTCCTCGAAATCAATTTAATGCAGCTTATTTGAAAGTTTGTAAAGATAATGGAATTGGAATTATACGCTCAAACCCTGTTGATTGGTGGTGGAATACAGCAGATGGAGCTTTAAATGAATCTAAATGGAAACGCTTAAACCGTGGCTTAGATGCTTATTTCAATATTGGAGGCAAGACTTCCTATGGAATAGATGCCATCAAAAAGCAGGAAGGTGTTTATTTGCTGCCAGCAAGTCGCTTACTGAGACCTTATAATCCAAAGGAATCATTCTTGAACCAAAAGAAAATCAACAGGATTAAAAAGGAAATGACCCTTGCCGCTCAAAATGGAGAGTTTTATCATTTGTGGTGGCATCCGCATAATTTCGGGAATCATTCTGAGGAGAATATGGCTGGATTGAAAGAGATCTTAAGTCATTATAGCTTTTTGCAGAAAGAATACGGCATGGAGAGTTTGAATATGGGGGAGATTTTGGAGCTTTTACAGCCTAAGGCTGTGGACTAACCGCAAAGGCGCAAAGGAAAATAAAAGTTATTATTTACAGTTAAACATGAATCGGATGCTAAGACTAGAATTTATTATTATCAAATTACTAATTCTTAAGTATAGCTCTTTGCGTCTTGGCGTCTTTGCGGTTCAATCACGACCTTTGGTCGTTTTAAAAATGCTTTTCATTTAATTATAGTTTCTATAGAAATCAAAAATTAGCATCTTAGCAGAATAAAACTTAAAAACATCAAAACCTCAACACCTCTGCACTTGAAAAAGAAAATCCTCCGCATTACTACAGTCCCAATATCCTTAAATATCCTATTGAAAGGACAACTGAAGTATATGCAGGAAAACGGCTATGAAGTAATTACCGCCAGTGCTGATGGTCCGGAAGTTAAAGAAGTAGTAGAAAGGGAAGGCGTTAAACATTTTCCTATCGATTTTACACGTACTTTAAGTCCATTTAAAGACCTAAAAGCGCTTTGGCAACTCATTCGATTAATTCAGAAAGAAAAGCCGGATATAGTCCACACCCACACTCCAAAAGCAGGGCTATTGGGCATGATGGCAGCTAATTTCACAGGTGTTAAGCTTAGGATGCATACCGTAGCAGGCATGCCGCTAATGGAAGCTACTGGTTTGACTAAAATCATTTTAAAGATTACTGAAAAAGTTACTTATTTCTGTGCACATAAAGTTTATCCCAATTCCTATAAACTCAAAGACTATATGATTGAGGAATTCCCTGCTTATGAAAGGAAGTTTAAGATTAAAGGAGAGGGGAGTTCAAATGGAATTAATACTGAATATTTTGCCAAGGAAAATATTGATCTAAAAATAATTTCAAATCTAAGAACTGAGCATAGTATTCCTTCAGAAGCAATAGTGTTTGCTTTTGTAGGGAGAATAGTGGAAGACAAAGGTATTCATGAATTAGTGGAAGCGTTTTTGGGCATAAAGGAAGAAGTTTATCTTCTATTAGTTGGTGCTTTTGAAGATGAGAGAGAGCCCGTAAAAGCTGAAATTAAAGAAGGTATCTCAACAAATGATCACATTGTTCATGTAGGTTTTCAAAAAGATATTCGCCCGTTTTTAGCCGCAGCTGATGTTTTTGTATTTCCGTCTTACAGAGAAGGTTTCCCAAATGTGGTATTGCAAGCAGCCGCTATGGAATTGCCATGTATAGTATCCGATATTAATGGTAGTAATGAAATCATTACTCACAATGAAAATGGTTTGATAGTGCCTGTTAAAGATACCGCTCAACTCAAATCCGCTATGGAAGAGTTGTTAAGCAATTCGGAAAAGAGACAGGTCTTAGCAACTAAATCCAGAGCCTCTATTTTAGAGAAATATGATCAGGAGAAAGTTTGGAAGGCTATTTTGAAGGAGTATGTATAGGGGAGAGCCTAGATTTAAGACAAACCCATCATCCGCTAGTTAGCGGAAGCTCTTTGCCAACTGGCGACAGCATCTGAAATTACAAAACATTCCTAGCTTGCTCGAAGCAGTTTCCCTCCTTACAAAAAGAAGGGACGCCCGAAGGGCGGGGTGGTTGTGAAACAAGAATTTAATTTTCTTAGGCTAAAGTCTGACCTTCTATCCTGACTTATCTTCCCACTTCGAGCTTTTAACTTTTCGCAATAATGTCACCCTTCCAGGGCTTGGATGCAGTGCCATGAGCTAAGTTACCGAAGTGTCGTCCCGTTGGACTTTGGTGGACATCTATTAATAGGAAATTTACAATTATAGTGATCTTACAGGATAATACAGTTTTAATGATATCATTGAAGTACTGACTTCGCAGACTGTTTTGCTCCGTAGGGTTAAAATTATGATAACAATATTAGGATTTAGGTTAGTAATAGCTTCAAACTCCTGCCTTAATGCAATAATGTCACCCTTATAGGGCTTATGTATTCTGCTTTTAGCAG
>NZ_JAGXGF010000240.1 GCF_024636815.1 Marivirga sp. | reverse complement strand
CCCAAACTCAAACTGATTATATCAATCCCTTGAGATTTTAATTCTCTAGCCTTAGCTGCCATAGCTAAAGTTGCAGATTCAGACATATTCTTGATGCGATCGCTTACTGGATAGTTCATAATATTTATGTTATTATTTATTGTATGAGATTCAGTTAAAAATCGGAGCAAAACACCATTTTATCACCTATTTCATTCATTTTTTAATTCAGCGCTAAAATTAAGTAATTAGCTAATGATGTGCTAATTTTTCAATTGACAATCTTTGCTCAGTTGACATAATGCTTACGAGCTACGGATTGGGGAAGCTCGCCAAGGTTAGATACCATAAGGTCGTTCCTACGGAACTTGAATAAGTGTATTGATTAGAGTTACCATATGTTCGTCCCGCTGGGACTCATAAACACCATATTAAATTTTAGGTTATTAATATGAAAACAGATATTTTATACAAATAAATTCTTACTACAACTGTAAAAATATTGATGACCTCTTTTTTTAGCCCCAGAGGGGCTATATTATGGTAATTATCACCTAAAAACTGTCTCTCCAAGCTCCGTAGGAGCGACCTTATTTCATCTGTTTTTGTTATAAATAAAAATAGCCTGCAATTCATAAATCACAGGCTATTTTAACACTAATTAATCTTTATTTCAAGAAGCATCACCTTCTTTTAAAGTAACTGTTCTTTCAACTGGGTTGAAAGGGCTAGGGACTAATTTTCCTCTAGCATCTAATAATTCAAGCTTGATGTTCATTTCGCCCATTTCTTGGCCTTCGATGAAAAATGGTTGCCATTTATCTATCATAAATTCTTCACCATTGATAGTAGCTCTCACTTTATTGCCTTTTTCAGAAAGCTCAGTATTCAATAAATAAAAATCTAACAATACCTTTTTAGCATCTTTACCAGTGTAAGTTCCTTTTGGACGGCTATAGAACATATGTGGATCCGATAAATCTGCGATTTCCTGACCAGTTGGCTTTTTACCGACTGTAAATTGACGAATGTTAGCTGCTCCGTAACTCTTCACACTTTCGTGGTAAGAACGAGACAAGAAAGATAAGGCTACATAATGACCTTCTTCTAAATCTTTAGTGAATTCAGCTTCATAATGTGCTGAATACGGCTGATTATTTAAAATCAAATGAATATGCTGTCCTTTTGAGGAATTCGCACAATTTTTAACATCTGCATCTATAGTTTGTGTAGCTAACTCATAATTCTTAACATTATAAGAAAATTTCACAGCACCCTCTTCTAAGTTTGTTTCATTTTCCATCGGACTCAACATTTCCAGCATGGAATCCTCAAATTCAGGTGACTCAACTGGTGTTAAACTAATGGAAGAAACATTTTCAGATTTTACTTCTGTTGAATTTTCGCCTTCTGTTTCGGCTTTTTCTTCTTTATTTCCGGTGCTACAAGCAAAAATTGCTGCTATCGCAAATAAAATACTAAATCTTATTGTGGCTTTCTTCATGGTTTTATGTTTTTTGTTTTATTTTACTTTAATATAGTGTACTAAAGGTAGTGTGAATATGTTACACTGTCAACTCAATAAAAATCATTACTATTATGAGTAAAAAATTATATAATGAAATTCCTTCCTTAAATCTGGAAGATTTTACCAACGGAACAGAAGGAGCAAAAGCTCAGTTTGTAAAAGAATTAGGTGAAGCTTACAATAGTATTGGTTTCGTTGCCATAAAAGGTCATTACTTAAGTGATAATCTAAGCCAGAAGCTTTATGCTGCTGTTGAGAAGTTTTTCAACTTAAGTATTGCACAAAAAAAATCCTATGAGAAAGAAGAACTCGCTGGACAAAGAGGCTACACAAGCAAAGGGAAAGAGCAAGCAAAAGGACACAAAGTACCAGATTTGAAAGAATTCTATCAGGTTGGTCAATTTGTACCTGATGATCATGAGTTGAAAAAAGAATATCCTGATAACCTTTGGCCAACTGAAGTTCCTGAATTAGCAGAATTGGCAAAAGATGCATATCAAAAACTAGAGAAGACTGGATTTGAAATGTTAAGAGCCATTGCACTCTATTTAGAGTTGGATGAAAATTATTTCGATTCGGAAGTGACCTATGGCAATAGTATTTTGCGGGCTATTCATTACCCACCTATCGAAAACCCAGAAGATTTACCGGAAGATGCAGTTCGAGCAGCTCAACATGGTGATATTAATTTGATCACCTTATTGATGGGAGCAAGTGCCGATGGTTTGCAGGTTTTAAGAAGAGATGGCGAATGGATTCCAATTACGGCCCTACCAAATCAATTAGTGGTGAATGTGGGAGATATGTTGGCAAGATTAACCAATGACAAATTGAAATCCACTATTCACAGAGTAGTTAATCCGCCTAAAGAGCAAATGAAATCTTCGCGATATAGCATTCCATTTTTTATGCATCCAAAATCAAGCATGGATTTAACCTGCTTAGACAGCTGTGTAGATGAAGAAAATCCCAAAAATTATAGCGATATGACTGCTGGAGAATTTTTAGCAGAAAGGTTAGCTGAAATTGGATTACTGAAGAAGTAATTAGTGGTCAGGAATATCCGATATCTGATATATTTGAAGGATATTTTTATCCTATCTCTCACCACATTTGGAGGTGCTACTGCTCATTTTGCGTATTTTTTAGACCATTTGGTTTATAAAAGAGGCTACCTAACAGAAAAAGAATTGATAGAAATGAATGCCCTGTGCCAAATGTTGCCAGGGCCTTCTTCTACTCAAATCTTAACAGGATTAGCTGTAAAAATAGGAGGCGCCCCTTTTGCATTTTTGACCTTATTTGTCTGGGCTATTCCCGGGGTTGCTCTAATGACAGGTTTCGGGATATTGATGTCCAATATTGACGAAAAGGAATTATCCACCCACTTTTTAACATTTGTGCAACCCATTGCGGTGGGTTTCGTGGCAGCTGCGGCTTATAGAATTGTAAAGAAGGTAATTCACACCAAAACCAGTGTAATTTTATTAATCATATCTGCTGCTATATCAGTTTGGATTAATTCGCCTTATTTATTTCCTGCATTAATTCTTGCAGGAGGATTTATAACCGCTTTCAAATATAAAGCTCAACCCATAGAGGAAAAAGAAAAAATCAAAATCAGATGGACAGCTTTGATTATATGGATAAGTGTTCTGATTTTAATTGCCTTAATAGGTTTATATACTCAATCATTACCCATTCGACTTTTGGAGAACTTCTACAGAAACGGGAGTTTGATTTTTGGTGGAGGACAGGTGTTAATTCCATTTCTCTATACAGAGTTTGTTGATTTTAAAGATTATCTCTCATCATCAGAGTTCTTGAGTGGTTTCGCCATTGCACAAGCTATTCCTGGCCCCACTTTTTCCTTTGCCAGTTACATTGGTGCACTATCCATGCGTGAATATGGCGTTTGGGGAGAAATCTTGGGCGGATTTTTAGCGGCAGTGGGGATATTTGTACCCGGCACTCTTATGATGATATTTCTGATCCGGTTTTGGGATCAACTGAAAAAATTCAGGATCATAAAAGCCTCTTTGGAAGGCATTACCGCTGTCAGTTCGGGAATGGTGGTAGCCGCCATTTTCCTGCTTTTCGAACCCGTACAAAACACCATGCTCAATTTTAGCTTGATTATTGGCACAGTGGCTATATTACTTTTCACTAAAATTCCTGCTCCTTATGTGGTACTGATTGGATTGTTAGCTGGATTTTTGTTGGGGTGAGTGATTAGATTTTTTTCTCTAAATTAATCATACAGGAAAACATATAATTTACGAGACAGATATTTCTTCATTTATGATATGCATTTGGGATTAAAATAATTGCACGACTTAAAAATTTACTGGTAATATTCTGCTTAATGTACGAAATCAGTATCGTGACCGCCAACAAAATTATTCGAAGTAATTCCTTCATCTTTTACAATTAAGATACATAATATAGCCAAAATATTTCATCCTGTAACTCTGTTGTTTGTTAGCTATATTCATTTACCAGAACCTAATTGTAATTATTTTTTTCTTTTTCAATAAATATAGTATTATTAGTACTATAATGAAACCAGTCATTAAATATGGGCTTAGATAAAAATATTTATTAAAATTATATAAATAGATATCAGAAAATTCCTTAAAATTAATTCCTTTTTCTATACTGAAAACAGAATACAAAATAGATAACAAGCTAATGCATAAAATAGAAAAACCTAGTGAGCCTGAAATTGATAATAATATCTTACAAGTTAATTTTTTCATATGTAACAATTATTTTTTAGATTTTCAACATAAACTAATCTAGATTATTTTATGTTGAAAATCAAGTTTTTAATTATTCTTCTTCGCATTCACAAGTGAGCTTACCATACAAATAACCCGCACCATAAGCTATCAAAGCAGCACCACTCAAAACTGTAAGAGCTGCAAGAACATAACCTCCGTTAATATCACTTAATTCTTCATGATCTAAATTTGAGAAGGAATACAAATTTTCATTTTTTTGTGTTTCTAATATTTCCATTTTCGTATTTTTTTATCTAAGAGTTTAATTACCACATGCTTGGTTATATCCTGCTTCAGCACTTGCATAAATTGCAGCTCCAGCTGCTGCAACGGTTCCCCATGCTAAAGTAGTTGATACCAAAGAAGCAGCAATAGTAAATATCAATCCCCCTTCAATATTACTTTTCTCAAATTGTGACAAGTCTTTAAAACCTATTTCTTCAAAATTTTCCATTTTTTTATAAATTAATTGTTAACCTACTCTATACCGTTTTCGGCTTCCCAGGCTCAGTAACTATTAGTGCACCTTGTATTACCTCACGATGCTAAAGTAGGTTAGGCCAGTCTCATTTTTTGAGACTATACAAAAAAGTTTGAGAAAAGTTATTGCTCTGCCAATGAAGTGCTTTTCCTCCACTTACTTTTTTAGCTTCATATTGGTTTAAAGGTTCTACTTTAAAGCTAAACTGGATATTGATATCATATTCATAACAGAAACTTTTATTGCTTACATCATAATAGATGGGGGCTCCATAATCTTTCAAAAAGTCGATATATCTATAAAGTGAGGCTTTGGACATACTTAAACTTTCTGCAAATTCTTCCGGTCCTCCTGTTGCTTTCAACCTAATTTTTTGGTCAATGGCTTCCAGCTTTTGTAAATAGTGTTCTAGCTTCATAATATTTAAGGTTTAATGGTTAAATAATTTTTTAATTTTCTAATACTTCCTTTGGCAATTGGTTCTGCCATAATTTATAATATTGTCCTTTGCTTTTCATTAATTCGGGATAACTTCCCTCTTCTATTAATTTTCCATTTTCAAGTAAAAGAATATGGTCCGTATGAGAAGCAGAAGCCAAACGGTGTGTTATCATAATGATAGTTTTTCCTTGATTTTTTAAATCTGTAATGGTTTGTAAAACATAATCTTCAGAGGTAGTATCCAAGGCTGAAGTAGCCTCATCCAAAATAATCAAGTCAGGATCTCTGTATAAGGCTCTGGCAATCGCAATTCTTTGCTTTTGTCCTCCAGAT
>NZ_JAGXGF010000239.1 GCF_024636815.1 Marivirga sp. | reverse complement strand
TATTTATGATGTCTCAATATGTTAGTACTGAAATTTATGTAATTTTGTTTTTAACAAATTTAACAATAATTCAATTTTTTGTATGCCTTTGATCACTTTTCTATCAGATTTCGGTTGGCGCGACCATTATGTGGCAGCGGTCAAAGCCAAAATACTGAGTGAAGATACTAATCTTCAAGTGATTGACATATCTCATAACATCACTAAGCATGATATCATTCATGCGGCATATGTTTTAAAATCCGTTTATAAAGATTTTCCTGAGGGAAGTGTTCATTTGGTAGCTGTGAATTCCCGGTCTGAGCCAAATGAAGAAATGATTGCTGTAGAAATCAAAAATCATTTTTTCTTAGGTAGTAATAACGGTTTACTGAGCTTATTAAGAGAAAAAGATCCGGATAAAATCATAAAAATCTCATCGGAAAAAGAAATCAAAGGTAATTTTCCAGCTAAGGATATTTTAGCTTCCACTGTAGTTAAAATATTAAAATCAGGCAATTTAGATGGCATTGGAGAATCTTTAGCTGCAGAAGATTTTAAGAAATTTATCACACCTAAAGTAAAAGCTACAAGGGAAATTATTCAAGGACATGTAGTGCATATCGATGATTATGGTAATCTCATTACCGATATCCTTCGGTACGATTATGATATTTTAAGCAAAGGAAAAAGCGTTCAAATAAAATTCAGAAATTATTCTTTAACTGGTGTCCAAAAGCATTATCACGAAAGCCAGGGAGGTGAAGCTTTTGCTATTTTCAATGATCAAGGCGTATTGGAAATCGGTATTAAGCAAGGAAATGCAGCGGAATTGCTGGGTATGGAGTATAATAGTATGGTGAGTGTGAAATTTGGAGAGTATTAGACCAGCCCCCTAACCCCCAAAGGGGGAACTACGCACAGAAATTCTTTTGTTTTTTAAGTGGATGGAAAGCTGGTACCTTAAGCTAGGTTTGTTCCTACTCCATGCTGTTGCATCCCACTAACTAATTCCCCCTTTGGGGGTTAGGGGGCTGCTATAGGAGCTGCAAGCAGTTTATCAGGAATGCCAAATGCATCCGTAAATCCTATGGCATCTTGTCTAGATTCCCAGCATAATTGATTGACCATTTTGCGAATAGCTTTGGTTTTTATGCCTTCCATATAGCCTTGCTCTAAATACCAACCTTTGTTTTGTTCGATGGTATGTAAAGCATATAATTGACATAGTTGCTGAAGTGATTTTTTGCAGGCTTCATTTTGAGTGGTTTCTACTGCCAGTTGAAATCTCTCCAATACTTTTCTTTCTATATAAGATCTCCCAACATTCACCAAATGATGCTGTGCTACATTAACCGCATCAAATGAATCCATTCCTTCATCTACAAGTCTTTTTATACGCTGACCTGCAGATGTAACTATCGCTCTTTCTCTAAATTTGAAAGCACTCAAATGAAATTCAAAATCTAATAAATGTTTTCCGTCCGTGCTTCTCACGGCAATTGGATTCTTTTCTGTAAATGACGTTTTTGCTTGTTTACTGAGATAATTAAAAATGGTGGTAAAATTCATATCTCCCATCTCTCTTTTGAATTCTGTCAATCGGCTTTTAGCAACTAATTGCATCAATACAGTATTATCTCCTTCAAAAGTGGTATAAACATCGGTGTCGTTTTTCAGCGCATCGATTCTGTTTTCAGACAAATATCCTTTGCCTCCACAGGCTTCTCTACATTCTTGAAGAGCCGCAGTGGTAAACCATGTCCCGTAAGCCTTCATTCCCGCAGCCAAAGCTTCAATTTCTTGTCCTTCCTCCTCAGATTTGGTCAAAAATCGATTGGTCAAATATTTCAAAGCAAAATGCATAGCATAACTTTTTGCCAAAAGTGGCATCAATCTTCTTTGGTGCATTCTATAATTTAAAATAGGCACTTCTCCCCCACCTTCGGGACCAAATTGCTTGCGTTGGTTGGCATATCGAATCGCAATGGTCAAACCTGATTTGGCAGCTGATAAGCCAGAACGTGGAATACCAATTCTTCCGCCTACCAAGGTTCCCAACATGGTGAAAAACCGCTTATTATCGGATGAAATAGAGCTTTGGAAATTACCTTCATCATCAACTGATGCAAATTTATCAAGCATATCATCTTTTGGAATTACTACTTTATCAAAAGCAATTAATCCATTATCCACTCCATTTAAGCCCATTTTAGGACCACAATCTTCAATCTCTACTCCAGGGTGCAATTTACCTTCTTTATTTCTCAATGGAACCACAAAAGCATTGACTCCATAATCATCTCCATCTATAATTAATTTTGCAAATACAGTCGCTTTCTGACCATGCAAGGCTGCATTCCCAATATATTCTTTTCGAGCATCTGTATAAGGTGTATGAATAGTGAAAGTTTTATCTTGATGATTATAAGTGGCAGTGGTTTCTAATCCTCTTACATTGGATCCGTGATTGGTTTCTGTCATGGCAAAACAACCAGGCAATTCCAATGAGCCAATATCTTCTAGATATTTTTGATGATGTTTTTCAGTTCCAAGGAAATAGATGCTCATTCCCCATAATCCAAACTGCACACCAAATTTTATCACCATACTTAAATCATGATAACTCAAGGTTTCCATGATGGTGAAATAACCTTCCATATCATCTCTACCTCCATATTCTCTAGGAAAAGCCCATGAACCATAGCCTTCTTTGGCTAATAATTTGCACCATTCTAAAACTTGTGCTCTTTGATCTGCTATTTTCTCATGTTGATGATAGGCAAATTCTGGCTTAGTTAAAGTGTCTTTTACTTTTTGTATCAATTCAATTTTTGAGCCATCCAAAATTTCCTGCATCAGCTTGGGGTCAAAAGAAGATTTTGATTTTTGTTCTGAAGTAATGGTAGAATGACTGTCTTCAAATCTGTATGCTGCTTCATTAAAGATTAAGCCTAATTCTTTTTCCGCCTTTTGAAAAGCCTTTTTATCCTTTTCAGTAATTATTAAATCATTTCCATTTTGATGGGCTTTTACCAATTCAAATCCCAGAGAAGTGAGGTTTTTAAGATTTTGGGGTTTAATAAACTGAATCTGATTTCTCCAATTTTTCAGTTCCTGAGCGGACGGTTTTTGATTTGGATTTAGATATTGCTCCAACAACTCCACTTCTTCCTTTTTCAACCACGATTGTGAATCAATTAACTTCTTCATGGTTTCAATATCATGCTTTGTCAGATTGAAATCTTCCAAAAGCGTGTAATAAAGGGGTAGAAAAATATAAAGATTAGGATTTTGAGAAAATTGGTCAGAATTCAGCATAGGACTCTATTTATTGAATGAATTAAATAGAGTAAACGCATGAAAAGATTCATAGTTTAAAAGTTGGGAGTTGGATGAAGCCTCTTAATCCCCTGATGGGAAATTAGGTCTGTGTTGTAGATTCGGAGGTAGCAATGAAATAAATAAATAAGTGGAAGTGATGGGTGCTAGATGCTAAAATGTTCAGTTTATTGTCCGAGTTATAGAATATCTTAGGACATACAATAGTTTATACAAACTTGAGATAGCTGAAAAAAAGTTCCAGAGGAACGGTCTTATGGTAATTAAAGTCTATGGAATACCCATAAGTTCCGTAGGAACGACCGTATATAAATTGATTGAGTCTCGAAGTATTTTACCAATAAGGTCGCTCTTACAGAGCTTAGATGAACCATTGTTATTTTGTTACCATAAGTAGGCTCCGATGGAGCCATAACTATGCGGGATTTGATATTTTGCACTTCACCTACTATCGAGTCAATTTTAGGAAGATTATATACGATTACTTATTGCCAAGTCTAAATTTCCTAACCATAAAATTGATTAGAAAAAAGGTTGTAAATGAAATTGCAATTAATACTAAATAATAACTTACAAAACCAAGATTATATCCTAATCCCTGCCCCATTTCAAAGGCTGTTGATTTTTGTAAAAATGAGAATACAGAATATATAAAAGTTAACAAATAAGCTATTCCTATAAAACTAAATAAAATCTTGAGGAATTTCGTAGTACTAAGGTTAATCATAAAGTTTATTTTAGTGGTTCAAAACTCCAAATAATTAAAATAATTACCAAGTATGGTTATAAATAATATTTCGGGATAATTAAATGATAAGCCGGTCTGACTGTCATCTGACATATTAAGAGTCTAGATTCTTGTCTCTAGACTCTTGATACTTACTCACAGTACTGCTGTATATAATAATTCACACTTTCATCACCCATATTCTTTGCCCTTTTCCAATCTTCACAGGCTTTCAAATCATCTTCTAACTGATAATAAATATTTCCTCGTAATTTGTAATAAGAAGCATCTTCAGAATTCAATTCGATGGCTTTATTCAAGTCTTTCAAGGCGGGCTGATAATTCTCAAGGACAGCTTTTACATTTCCTCTGTAATAATAAGCTGATGCATCTACTGGGTTTAACTGAACAACCTTGTCATAATCCTGTAATGCTCCTTCCCAATCTTCGGTTTCTTCACGTAAAATTGCTCTGTTGTAATAAGCATCCGTATTTTCAGGTTCAAGCGTAATGGCTTTAGAATAATCTTCCGCTGCATAGCGAACTTCCCCTAAGTATAAATAACACTGCGCTCGATATAAATAAATACTTGCATTAGATGGGTCTGCTTCAGCAGCACGATTGAAATCATCTAAAGCGGCTTGATAATCCTCTACTTCCAAATACGATCTTCCTCTTTTGAAATATGAATCTGATTTGATGACATCTCCTTGAATAGCTCTTTCAAAATAAGAAATAGCACCTACCCAATCTTCCAAAGCATAATAGGATTCGGCTTTGATATAAAATGCATTAGGATTTGCTTCATCCAAATCCTCTAGCTTATCTACATCTTCAATTACTCCTGCATAATTTTTAAGCTCATATCTGGCAGAAGCCCTGTTTTCATAAGCTCTTGCGTATTCGCTATCAGTTGAAATGGCTTTATCATAATCTTCAATAGCTTGTTCTATATTGCCACTCAACTGTTTTGCTTTACCTCTATTATTAAAATAAATAGCTTCTTCAATTCCACCTGCTATAGCAGTATTGTAATCATTAATTGCTCCAGTCAGATCGTCCAAACGAAACTTTGTATTTCCGCGTAAAGCAAATGCCTCATAAAGTTCTTTGTCAGCAGCAATTGCTAAATTGAAATCATCTAAAGCTTTTTCCCAGTTATTTAATGAATAATGTGTTTTTGCCCTTAAGAAATAAAGTTGCTCAGCTTTGCTACCATATTCTTCTGCTTTATTAAAATCGGATAATGCCAGTTCGTATTCTTCTTTCTGAAAATTAATTTGCCCTCTGTGAAAATATGTTTCAGGGTGTTTGTCTCCAAAAGTAACCGCCTGATTCAAATCAGAATACGCATTATCTAATTGTTCCAAATTATAATAAGCATTCCCTCTACCGTAGAAAACATCTGCCGATTGATTTCCTGTTTGGAAGGCTTGATTCATATATTCGATTGTTTGATCGAAATTATCCAGATTATAATAACTTAAGCCCATTTTCACGAAAGTATCATTATCAGTTTGAGCCAATGCAACCGCTCGCACAAAATCATTCAATGCTTCTTGATAGGCTTCCATTTCAAAATAGGCATTTCCTCTGTTTAAGATCGCCTGTCCATAATTTTCATCTATAGAAAGTGATTGATTATAATCCTGAATGGCTAGTTCAAACTGCTCTAATTTAGCCTTTGCCTTTCCTCTGTTATTATAAATCACTTCATCTTTTTGACCTAATGCAATGGCTTCATCATATGATTTTATGGCATCCTTAAATCTGTCCTGACGAAATAAAGTGTTGGCATAATGATAATTCGTTTTGGGATTTTGAGTACCAAATCCTATGGCTCTCTGCAAAAACTTAGCTGCTTCTTCATATTGCTTCCCTTCATAAAGGGCATTTCCTAAATTCTCAATTACTGCTTTATCAGAAACTCCTTTATCAACTGCTTTAGTCAATTGCTCAGCTGATTGTTTGAAATTTTCCAATTCAAAAAATGCATTTCCCATTTTGGCATATAAAGCACCCTCATTTATTCCGCCTTCTTCTGCTTTTTGAAAATCACTTACAGCCTGACGATATTCTTTCTTATCAAATAAAATATTCCCTTTGAAATAATAAAGCTCTGCATTCTTAACACCTCCACTGATAGCAGCCTCCATATTTTGAAGTGCTTTATCAAATTGTTGAGTTTTGTAATAAGCCATACCCAACATTTCTGCAACTTCAGGACTTTTCTTTTCTGTTTTTTCTAAATCAGAAATTGCAGATGAATAATTCTCTTGTTTATAATATGCAGAACCTCTGTTTAGTAAAGCTTGGTCATAATTAGGATTTTCAGCTAAAGCTAAATTATAATCAGCTATTGCTTCCGAAATTTTATCTTGCAAAAATTTGGCTTTACCTCTGTTATTGTAAATAATAGCATCTTTTGCTCCTAAACTGATAGCTTTACTATATGATTCAACTGCCTTTATTAGGTTTTGCTCTCGGAAATATAAATCTCCCAAAGTGGTATAAACCTTAATAGTTTTACTGCCTTTCTCAGCCGCTTTCGATAAATCAGTTATGGCAGGCTCAGCAGATTTCAATTCATTGTGCGCCAGACCTCTTTTTTCAAATAAAACGAGACTGCTTTCTCCTTGCTCTTCAGCTTTTGTTAGTGCATCTACAGCACTTTTGAAATTTCCTTGTTCAAATAGCGATTGTCCCAAAGCAAAATAAACTGATTGATTAATAATTCCTCCTTGAATAGCTGAATTCAATGCTCTTGAAGCTTCCTCATAATTCTCCACCTTAAAATATGACTGTCCTATCAATTCATAGTTTTCACCGGACCGGTCTCCTGCCTGAAATGCTTGTTTAAAGTTTTCTATAGCTAAATTATAATCATCTTTATGGTAATAGGCTTTTCCTAAAGCGGAATATAAGCCTGCTTCTTTCACTCCTCCATCTTTAGCTTTTTGCAAAGAGGAAATGGCTGCATCCCAATTTTTATCGGCTATAGCTAAATACCCTTTGTATAAAAATAGTTTTTCTCCGGAAGCACCTGCAGACATAGCCCTTTCGATATTGATTTTAGCCTCTTGCATATTTCCTGCTTCATATAAAAGCACTGCATACTGCTCAAAAACATTCGGAGATTTCGCTCCAGCTGCAATAGCTTTTTTGAAATAAGATATTGCTCCTTCATTTCTATTTAACTTCTGGCTTGCTATGGCTGCATTTTTGAAAAGATTGCTATCTGTAACTTGAAATGATATAGCTCTTTCTAAATTTTGTAGCGCATCTTCATAAGTTCCTTTTTCAAATTGAGCTGTTCCTAAAAGTTGGAATATCTTGCCATCATTTGCACCTCTTTGCACAGCTGCATTGAAATCAGCAATCGCTTTATCATTATTTCCCTCTTCCAAATGGGCAATACCTCTTTTTCTATAAACTTCAGCTTCATTTTTACCTCCATTTATTGCTTTATCAAAATTGTTGATGGCTGATGAATAGTTTTCAGTTTTAAAATAAGCTTCGGCTAATTGCAGAAAAACATCAGCATCATTGGTTCCTAATTGGATAGCTTTTTCATAATCCTTTATGGAATTCTCCCAATCTTCAGTCTTATAGTAAGCCGCTCCCCTATTTTCAAGAGCTGTCTGATAATTAGCTTTTAAACCTAATGAAGTGGTGTAATCTTCGATTGCAGCTTCATACTTTTCAGTCAGGAATTTAGCTTTTCCTCTATTATTGAAAAGTACTTCAGATTCATAGCCTAATTTTTCTGCTTGGTCATAAGCCGTTATAGCTTTGGCAAAAGCATCATTTTTAAAATGGGCATTTCCTAGATAGTAGCTTACTTGAGGATCTTCATATTTTAATTCCACCGCTTTCTCCAAATCAGGAATAGCCTGACCTAATTGATCTAATTCATAATGTGCTATTCCTTTATATGCATGCCACTTAGCTTCATTCACTTTTTCATCTTGGCTTTGAGCAAAATCATTGATTGCTTCTGTATATTTCTTTTGCTCAAAATGCGCAAATGCTCTAATCGAATAAGCTCTTGGACTTGATTTTATTTTAAATGCATTGCTTAAATTATTGATGGTTTTATCGTAATTCTCAGTTTCAAAAGCAGAAAAACCTGCCATTTTCCAGGCAAAGTCATCTTTAGGGTTTTTATAGGCAAATTCTTCAAAAGCATTTAAAGCATTTGACCACTCTTCATTTGCATACGCATTCAATGCAGACAGTAAATGTCCATTCGCATCTATCCTTTGAGTAAAATTGGAGAACCCGTTGGTGATGGAATTGGCATTACCCAAACGACTTAAATCGATAATTACTGCACCGTTTATTCCATTTGCCTTATTTAAAATGATACCTGTCATATCATTACCTGAAAACACGACAGCTCCTATGGCTGATTCCTTTAAATTATCAGGAATCACAGCAAATTGACCATAGCCTTCTATCTCTGCTGATTTAGATATTTTCACATCGCTACTTTCCGTTTTTTGAATATCAGTCGCTTGCAATAGTTTAAATGAAGTGCCCTGCTCAAATTTTCCAGCTGTAATAGATGCTTTCTGAAATTTGGTACTCAAATTATTATCTACTGCAAATTTCACCAATCCACTTGCTGGGTCGTGAGCATTAAAAGTAGAAATATTATGGACTGTGCTGTCTTGAGTAAAGACTTTTGCACTAGTGGCGCCTATAAACAAATTTTGGTGAGTAGCACCCGTTCCCTGACCATCTAAAATAATGGCCGTACCTATTTGCAAAGGCTGTCCTGCATTATCATAAGTCTGTACAAAATACAAACTCTGCTCAGCTTGTGAAAAAGCAACTAGCGAGCATATTGAAAAAATGATGGTAAGTATATTTCTGTAAATTTTCAGCATAAATCAAAGATTTAAAAAGATTGACGAAAATTATTGAATTTTTGGCGCTTATGGAAGAAAATAACCGCTTTAGTTATTCATCTTGGTAAAAGAAGTTCAGTTGAGTATATTGGTTGCAAATTTAAGTAACAGATAAAAATAGAAATATGAAAAAGACTTACCAATACTACTTAAGCATTTTAATGCTTTTTTTAATCATAGCATGTGATCCAACCACAAGAGAGGCTCCAGAAGACAGAGAAATCCAAACAGAAGAAAAAGAAATAAAACAAGGACCTATTAGCCTTGTAATTCACGGTGGTGCAGGTACCATTGAGCGCGAAAACATGACGGAAAAGCAAGATGCGGAATATAGAGCTAAACTTGAAGAAGCACTGGAAGCTGGGTATTCTAAACTGGAATCAGGTGCTCCTGCAATGGATGCCGTAATAGCTGCTATTCAGATAATGGAAGAATCACCCCTTTTTAATGCTGGAGTTGGAGCCGTTTTCACAAATGAAGGTAAAAATGAATTGGATGCAGCAGTTATGGATGGCAAAACAAGAAATGCTGGTGCTGTAGCTGGTGTTTCCACTATTAAAAGCCCGATTTTGGCTGCTCTTTCTGTTATGGATGATAGTCCACATGTAATGATGTCAGGAAAAGGAGCTGAGAAATTTGCCGCTGAACAAGGTTTGGAATTAGTTGATCCTGAATATTTCTTTACACAAAGCAGGTATGATGCTTTACAAAGAGTCAAGAAAAGAGAAGAAGAAAAAGATAGAAGTGCTGCTTTATTAGATTTCCCCGATAGCAAATTCGGGACAGTAGGTTGTGTGGCTTTAGATAAAGATGGAAACATAGCCGCTGGAACTTCCACCGGAGGAATGACTAATAAAAGATATGGAAGAATAGGAGATGCTCCTATAATTGCAGCAGGAACTTATGCAGACAATGAAACTTGTGGCGTTTCAGCAACTGGTCATGGTGAATATTTTATTCGTTCAGTTGTGGCTTATGATGTAGCTGCCAAAATGAAATATGCTGGCATGAGCTTAGATGCAGCATCTAATAAAATTGTTTATGAAGAGTTAGTAGAGTTTGGTGGTTCAGGCGGTTTCATCGCTTTAGATAGAGCTGGAAATATCACAATGCCGTTCAATACTTCTGGAATGTACAGAGGTTATATGAATGAAAAAGACTCCCCTAAAGTGTTTATTTATAAAGACGAAGAGTGAAATTTAAATTCAATTTCATTTTATAGAGAAGCCATGTTTTTAAATCAATCATGGCTTTTTTATTGAAATAATTATAAATCCCAACTTTACTCATCTAATTTAAATGCAAAAGTACTTTATTTTCAGAAAAAAATCTTGTTGAATTAATGTTTATCCTATCTAAACAAAAATTAAACACAAGTGCATTTTTCAAAGATTTTACCTCTTTTTTTTGGCAAATTAAGCAAACTGAATAATTTTGGTCATCAGGAAATTAAAATCGACAACAATCGGTTATATAGCTTTAAAATGTTTAAATAGATCAAATTGAGTTTCAATTATTTAAACTGACGTAATAAATATATGAAATTAATCTTAAGCAGTTTTAAATAATACGAATTATATGAAAGTATAATAAATGCATTATTCTCATATTCAAGTTTTAAAATAATTGAAATTATACGAGTTAAATTCATTCGTCTAAAACATGGGAATTTTACAACATATTTGATTGAATTTAAGCTACCTTAGAGTAATAAGAAATTTTTATGAACAAGAACATAGTAAAATTTAACGCCAACGACAATCCTGAATTTGTAAAAACACTGAGAGAAAGAGTGGGGCAATATTTTAAGGAAAACAATATTTCCAAATATGCCAATAATGCTATGAGAGTGAAAACAGCTTTCATGCTTTTGTTATACTTTACACCTTTGGCATTTTTGCTAAGTGGTATGGTCAGCAGTGTGGCAGTAGCATTACCGCTCTACATCATAATGGGTTTTGGTATGGCTGGTATTGGATTATGTGTCATGCACGATGCCAATCATGGAGTTTATTCTAAAAACAATAAGGTTAATAAAGCTTTAGGCTTTACTGCCAACTTCCTTGGGGCTTATCACATCAACTGGAAAATTCAGCATAATGTCTTACATCATTCCTTTACCAATATTGATGAATATGATGAAGATATAGATAAAAAAGGAATCATTAGATTTTCTCCACATCAGGAACGTAAAGGTATTTTTAAATTTCAAGCTTACTATGCTCCAATTCTTTATGGATTAATGACATTCTATTGGGTGATAGCTAAAGACATAGACCAATTAATCCGTTACAATAAAAGAGGCTTATTAAAAGGACAAGGATTGACATTCAAAAAAAGTTTAAGTTTAATGCTATTCAATAAAGCGTGGTATGTTGCCCTTACTTTAGTAGCACCTATATTGATCACTGGAATAGTTTGGTGGCAAGTTGTTTTGGCCTTTTTATTAATGCAATTTATTAGTGGACTGCTATTAGCTTTAGTTTTTCAATCTGCCCACGTGATTACTGAAACAGATTTTTATAAAGTGGATGAAAATGGAAGTGTAGAAAACAACTGGGCAATTCACCAAATGCGCACCACGTCAAATTTCGCAAACTCTTCAAGATGGTTTTCATGGATAGTAGGTGGTTTAAACTACCAGGTAGAACACCATCTATTCCCTAATATTTGTCATATTCATTATCGCAAGATTGCGCCTATAGTAAAACGGACAGCAGAAGAATATGGAGTTCCTTATCATCATCATAAATCCTTTGGTCAGGCGTTGCAAAGTCACTTCACGCTATTGAATCAATTAGGGACTGGAAGTTATGATAAAAAGGTAAAAGAAATGAAGACTGAGTCTATTTCTGCGGTAGCTTAACCCAGTATAAAAACATAATTAAAGTATATCTGAAATCCGTGATTTTAAGAAAGGCAAAACCTCTTCTTTAAACCACGGATTTTTACTTTGCCAAATATTATTTCTTGGTGATGGATGAGGTAACGGTAAAAATTCAGAACTATAATCCCTGAAAGATTGGACAGTTTGAGTAAGCGTTTTTTTAGTCTCTTTTCCTAAATAGTAACGCTGAGCATATTGACCCAACAATAGAGTAAGCTCTACATCTTGCATCATTTGAAAAAGCTTTTCATGCCAAAGTGGAGCACAAATCTTCATGGGTGGTAAATCACCTGAATTCCTTGTTCCTGGATAGCAAAGCCCCATAGGGATTAAAGCGAAGATATTTTCATCATAAAAAATCTCTTTCTCCACTCCCAACCAATTCCTCAAATTATCACCACTTTTATCATCCCAAGGAATGCCTGATTGATGTACTTTAATGCCAGGAGCTTGGCCAATAATAGCAATTTTACTCTGAGGAGATGCTTGCACTACAGGATTAGCTCCTAAGGGGAGTTTAGGTAAACACACAGTACAATTGTTTATCTCATGAAGTAAATCCTTCATCCATCAATTAATATCTCTTTTGGCAATCAATACATAATTTAATCCAATGCTGATGATCAACCATGCTATAGTTATTAGAGCACTGCTTACCTTCACAAAATCCTGGATTTCCATAAATACATATCTTTGAAATGGAATTTCAATCAAATTGTTGATTGCATGAATAGGGAAAAGTGTGATTAACCAATGGTCATCAAATTTATAATTTAAGATTCCTACTAAAGCAGGCTCCAAAAAGATAGCGTAAAAACACAAACCAATGATAGCAAAACCCGCTTTCTTCATCAATACAGAAATCAGCATGGCTAAATTCAGGAATGTGATAAGTTCCAGAAAATGAGCCAACAGGAATTCCATATCCGTCATATATGAACTAAAGCTGAACCCTGAACCATAAAAAAGCCCCATAAGTGTTCCCGAAAACCAAATAACCAGCATATTGAAGAGGCTAAATGCCACAATCATGCTTTGCTTTGCCAAAAGGAAATCTGTTGGTGACATTCCGTCTATGATATTCTGGCGAATGGTTCTATAGGAATATTCATTGGTGACAGAAATTATTACTATAAAAGCCAGGAAAAATTTCAAATAAGAGGCTAAATAGGTCAAATTCTGCCATACATCAGGGAAATTATAGAAAGGAATGATATCTGGACTTATGCCTTCGAACTCAGCCCCCATACTGGTTATCCAAGCCAAGAGTAATTTTACACTACTTAATATCAAAAGTAATAGTAAAAAATAAAGCGATGCCAGTCGGGTAAAAGTCTTATAATTCTTAAGCTTCAACCATTCTATTTGTAAAAATTTCAATATCATGATTTTGCGGATAAAAGTTGTAAAAATTGTTTCTCCAGAGACTTATTAATGTAGGCTAGATGTGTTAAGACAATTCCTTTTTCAATTAAATATTGATGGAAATCCTGAATAAGTGTCTCTTTTGACAATTGTACTTCCAATCTGCCCAAATTATTGATTTTCATATCTACAAAAGCAGGAAAACCACCTACTGCAGTCTTCAATCTTTCCAAATCATCTGCCAGCAACTCTACTCCTTCATTACCCATCAAACTCTCCGCAACAGTGCCTTGAAAGATCTTCTCTCCTTGCTTTAAAACTGCAAAATGAGTACATACTTTTTGTACTTCATCCAATAAATGGCTTGCTAAAATGATAGTCTTGCCTTGTTGGGCAATGGTGATGATTAGTTCTCTGATTTCAGCAATTCCTTGTGGATCAAGACCATTAGTAGGTTCATCTAAAATTAAAATCTCTGGATCTGAAAGCAGAGCAGAAGCTATAGCCAGACGCTGTTTCATACCTAGTGAATAAGTCTTAAAAGGAGATTGCGCTCTTTTTGCTAAGCCTACCTGTTCCAAGACTTCCATAATTCTGTTTTCAGGCACTTCCTTAATTTTACAGACTATTTTTAAATTTTGAATTCCTGAGAGATAGGGATAAAAAGTGGGGCTTTCCAATATAGCTCCCAACCTTCTTCTTTGAGATGCAGTTGGCTCATCTCCAAACCATTTGAACACTCCAGAATCCTTTTGGACAACACCCAAAAGAATTCCTAATGTGGTGCTTTTCCCACTTCCATTAGGACCTAAGAGCCCAAAAACGGTTCCTTTTTCAACTTTTAACTCTAGATTATTAACTGCCTGAATATTTCCGTATCTTTTATTCAGTCCTGAAATTTCTAAAATATTTTCAGCCATAAAATTTTATTCTTGAATACTATCAGACTTTACTTCAGTGGAATCTTCATTCATTTCGTTCCGCATTTTTTGCCATTTCTCTCTTTGTTGCTTTTTCTTTTCTTTATCCTCAATGAAATCGCCAATAGGACCTAAATCTAAATCAGCTTTCATGAGTGCAGGAACTTGCGAAATATCAAATTTCCCTTCCAGAAAACCAACAAAAAGTCCGTCCTTAGTATCAACGGAAGCATACAAAATACCTTCTCTACCTTCAGGAGCTTTAATTTCAATATCTGCATTTTCTATTCTTGCAGTAAAAATCGATTCCCATTCTGTAAAATCCTGCTTGCTTTTCCACTCTGCATATTCTGCTTTCTTCGATTCATCATCCCATTGAATTTGTAAAACATGAAGCTTTTTAATGTCTTTAGTAGCCTCTTCAAAATTAGGATCATTGTTGGAATTGACCATCTTCAAATTGCTGGGATAAAGATTAAGATTTAAAGTATGGATTTTCTTCTCCTGAAGGCTTTTGAGCGGATCTTCAATTTTTTGCTCACAAGCTGAAAATATAAATAGGGTAAATATAGATAGAATTAATAGTCGCATGATCTGTTTAGTTTAAATGAAAAAAGCAAGGTAAGTCAATACTTGCCCTTGCTAAAATTAAGTTTATATATCTAAATTATTTCTGGTCATCTTCCATGTTTTCCAGCTGCTCTAGATTTTCCATACCGGAAATATTGAGCCCTTTTGCCATTTTAGACATTTGCTTTAAGTCAATTTGACCGAAAATGCTAGCGGCTACAAAACTGCTATCACTTCCTACCAACATCACCAACTCGCTAACGTATCCATCTTTTTCCTGAATAAGAAATCTAATATCAGAATCCCCATCTCTTACGGTCATCAATTCATCATAGCCTTTTAAAAATGCTGCGTTTGCTTCTGAAAATAGAGCAGCACCTTGGCTGGTTTTGCTATTGGCAATCAATTTAATGCCTTTCAAGCCTGAAACTGCCTTTTTCATGGCTTCCTCTTCTTCTCCTTCTACTTCAAAATTGGAGAATAATTCAATCATACGCTGATTTACTGAAACTATAGTAAAAGTCTCATCTGATGAGTATTTATTATAAAATTTCATGAATTCTGTATTCTGTGCCTGTGCTGCTATGCTTACTAAAGCGAATGCAACTATTAATCCTATCTTTTTCATTTCAATTTGAGTTTTAAGTAATAATTAAATTATAAGTACTAAGTATTAGGTACTTTGATTTAAGATTCTATCTCCTGTCTTGATTCTAGACTCTAGACTCTTGATTCTATCTAATCATCCGTCTTGACCTTCTTTTTTCTCTTTTCTGTCGGGTTGAAAAGTATTTTTCACTTTCTCCTGAGCTGTATTGATCATTTCAAGAGAGCTTAAATGCTTTTTCCCATGATTCATCATGGAAGCCATCAACTCTAAAGTCGCTTTTGCTTCCTTATAGGCCTTTTGTTCCTGTTGTGCCAATTGCTTTTGTTCTTGCTGCATCGGCATCCACCAAGTGAAGAAACCTAATGCGAATACTACCAAAATAGAGGCTGCAACTTTCATCCAGTTCCAACTATCTGTAGGTTTTGACTTCTTCTGAATTGTTGCCATGACTTTATCATCAAAGCTGTCATCCAAGGTCAATTCGTGCTTAGCTTCTTCATGGCCCTCAAACCATTCAGCCATTTGCTTTAGCTCCCCTTTCAGACTGTCCTTATTGGCTTTCAGTTCACTTTTGAACTGCATTTCTTCTACTTGGCTGAGCTCACCCAACCAGTATTTATCAAGCGATTGTTCGAGTTTTTCTAATGCCATGGTCATTTATTTTTTGCATGCTTTCTTTTAAAAATTTTCTTGAGCGGAAGAGATCAGATTTTACCTGTGCTTCGGATATTGCCAAAGTTTCAGCTATTTCCTGATAACTGTTCCCTTCCACTTCTCTTAAAATGAAGACTGTTTTTTGCTTTTCGCTCAACTGCTCCATCACTTCCTGCATGATTTTCCATTGGTCTTGCCAAAGGGAAATCGTGCCCGGATCTTGCCCAAAAGTCTTCTCTAATTTGAGCGAATCATGATGCTTTTGGACTGTCTTTTTCTTCCTTAATCTATCTAGGCAAATATTCTTTACTATTTGCATGCCCCAAGCCTCAGGATTTTCAACTGACTCCCAATCTGCTCTTTTATCCCAAATCTTGATTAAAGCTTCTTGAGTCGCATCTTTAGCCTCCTCCTCATCTTTCAAGAAGAAGAAGCCAAAGCGGAAGAGCTTATTTTTCTGGCTCAGGTAGATATTTTTAAAGTAGTTTTCTTCGCTCATTTCAATAGGGAGATGCACAACTGTGGTGAAAGTTACAGAGAATTTAAATTTATTTTAAGAAATATGGATTTAAGCTACTATTTAACTGATAATCATTAACTTATAAAACAAATTAAATTCGATTCAGATTTAATTTGCCTTGTTTTTCTAAAAATTATTTAGGTGCTAAAATTTAACTTACTTTCCTTTTGGTTTAAGTAGACACTTGAAACTGTAGTGATTTCAGCAAAGCTGAAATTAATTAACCACAATAGAACACAAAGGAAAATAACCGAGGTTATTTTTAATATCAACATTCTCTTTTTAGGTTAAAAGCCAAGTCCTATATATTAGACAAGTTAAAATTGACACTTTTTGAGTCTTTTGACTACAAAATAGTACTGATTTAGTTTTATATTTATATAAAACCTCTTGTGTTCTTTTGTTTCTATTGTGGTTAAAGTAAAAATATTATTTACTAATATTTCTTTTTGCAAGTATGGAAAAGAATTAAAAATCAAAATAAATTAAGTGCTTATCCCTTCTTGAGGCATACTACTAGATATAAAATATAGCTTTAGCTGATTCTATCTCAGTGATCTTTGTGAAAAACTTAGAGAAACTCAGTGGTTAAACTTTCACAGCTTTAGCTGTCCTTTTGTTTTCTTTGTTCCTATTGTGGTTAAATAAAAAACAGCTTTAGCTGTTAATAAATATGGTAAAAATAAGTCAAAGAAGTATCTTTCGAACTTTACAGAAGAAATCTCAACATGAAAACCCTATTTAGCCTATCAATACTATTATTCTCTTTTAGTTATGTATGCATTGCCCAAGAGGAAAAAGTCAATCATCTTCTGTTTTGGGAAAAGCTTGAACAACACTGCGGTAAAGCTTATGCAGGAAAAGTTGTGACCGCTCCTGTTCCTAAGGATTTTCAACAGCAAGATTTATTGATGCATTTTAAATCATGTGGAGAAGGTCAGATAAGAATTCCTTTTGTAGTGGGTGAAAACCGTTCCCGAACCTGGATTTTTACTTTAAATGATTATAACATCCAATTAAAGCACGATCACCGACATGAAGATGGTAGCCCAACTGACATCACCATGTATGGTGGAACAAGCCCCAATACAGGATTTGAAAGTATGCAGTATTTCCCTGCCGACCAGGAAACCACTGACTTAATACCTTTTGCCGCTGGAAATGTTTGGTGGGTCAGTATCACAGATTCTACTTTCACCTATAATTTAAGAAGAGTGAGCAGCGACCAACCTATCAGAGTGGAATTTGATTTAACAGAAGAAGTGGAAGCACCTGAAGCACCTTGGGGTTGGGGAAAAGAATAAAATATATCTTTCACTACAATTATAATCTCCAATTGCTGTAACCATAAGTTTAAACAAGCTGTTTTATTTACTATAAAGAAAGTGATAAAATAGACAAAATAAAATTATGGATAATAATCAAGCATTGTTAAAACCCATCAAATTAGGAGATTTAACCTTAAAAAATAGAGTCATCATGGCTCCCATGACACGAAGCCGTGCAGACAACCCAGGTAAAATTCCTACCAAAGATTTACAAGGAGAATATTACCAACAAAGAGCTTCTGCCGGATTAATCATAACCGAAGGCTCTCAAGTCTCAGAAAAAGCTGTTGGTTATGTAAACACGCCAGGCATTCATACAAAAGAACAAACTGAAGGATGGAAAGAAGTCACCAAAATGGTGCATGAAAAAGATGGGAAGATATTTTTACAACTGTGGCATGTAGGAAGAATTTCTCATCCTGATTTTCATAATGGAGATTTACCTCACGCACCTTCTGCCCTAAACCACGAAGCAAAGTCTTATACGCCAGAAGGATTTAAGGATACAGTCACTCCTAAGGAAATGACACTTGAAGATATTAAACAAACTATTCAGGACTTCAAAAATGCAGCTGCCAATGCTTGGGAAGCAGGTTTTGACGGTGTGGAAATTCATTCATCTAACGGATACTTACTGCACCAATTCTTTAGCTCTACTTCCAATGAAAGAACCGATATATATGGAGGTTACAAACAAAATAGAGCTAGAATACTTTTTGATATTATTGATGAGATAAAAACTGTGATACCGGAAAATAGAATTGGTTTGAGATTGAATCCATCTTTGCATGGGATATTCGGAATGACTTTAAATGAGGAGACTATTCCGACTTTTGACCATATCATCGAAAAATTGAATAATTATGATTTAGCTTATTTACATCTTTCAGAGCCATTTAATGATGTCTCGGATGTAGAACATGCAGAAACTGAAATAGCCAAAAGATATCGTCCAGTTTACGAAGGAAATTTGATCATTAACGCACATTTTGACCAAGAAAAAGGCAATAAAGTGATTGAAGATGGCGATGCAGATATGGTCGCTTATGGTAAACCTTATGTTTCAAACCCTGATTTGGTAGAACGTTTTGCCGAAGGTGCGGAATTAACTGAATGGGATAAAGATACTTTCTATACCCCAGGGCATAAAGGCTATACGGATTATCCTAAGATGGAAGAGAAAGTCGAAATTTAAATAAATATTAGGTTTTATTAGACTAAAAAGCCCTATAAAATCAATTATAGGGCTTTTATTGTGGAGTTGGAGGGATTCGAACCCTCGTCCGGATAAGGAAACGATGTATCTTCTACATGCTTAGTTACTAATTAGGTTTTCGAGCCTGTTATGGAAAGTAACAGTCCTGTTGCAGGCCTTAGCTATTTGAGTTTCGCAATGGCTTAATAGCATCACCACGCTAGTTTCTCCTGTCGACACTCCTTGACCGCTCCCGGAAAAACGAAGGAACGAGGAATGTGGCTGGGGAATCCTTTTGGGGACTCAACCCTTAAAGCTTTATCTTAATAAATTAAGATTATGCAGCCATGGCGTAATTAGATTCGCCAATTATAGTTGGAATGAATTACTTAAGGATGTACATTCTCCACCCTGCATGCTGATACATAATTCACACTTACCGTCAATACCGGTCAACCCCATATGTCAATTAATTGGTCCTTCCGTTTGAAGGATTGCAAAAATACGATTTAATTACATCATATTAGTTTCTTTTACACGGTTTATATCATAATTAGATTCATTAAATTTCTTTAAATTTCTAACCCTCTTTAAATCAGCGACATAAAATTTCTTTACAATTTTTCACAACTCAGGGTTTACAAATCCAATCCTTCTTCCTACATTTGCATCGGCAAATCGGCACGACCAGCTCCTGCTGAACTCCCCCAGGACCGGAAGGTAGCAAGGGTAGGCGGTCGTAGCGGTGCGATGTTGGTTTGCCATTTTTATTTCCTTC
>NZ_JAGXGF010000238.1 GCF_024636815.1 Marivirga sp. | reverse complement strand
ATTTTAACAGATCATCATGAAATGGGAACGAACAGCACTTTCTTTTTCCAACCTGGGATTCCAGAAAGAACACATCCGATTACTCCTCAAAAGAATCAAGACTTGACAGGTCAAATCGGACAATATCATGCAGCTTTTTTAGACAGGATTGGTTCTCTTTATTATAGTAAAGAAAGCTTTGATGATTTCTATTATGGAAAAGGCTCCACTTTTCCTGACGTACAAGGAGCTATAGGGATTTTATTCGAGCAAGCGAGTTCCAGAGGTCATGCGCAAGAAAGTGTGAATGGAGTATTAAAATTTCCTTTTACGATTAAAAATCAGTTTACTGCTTCATTGAGTACGTTTCAAGCAGCTTATGAAATGCGAGAAGAGCTTCTTGGTTTTCAAAGAGACTTTTACAAAAACTCGATCAATATGGCATCAGATGCAAATGAAAAAGCTTGGGTAGTTTCAGATCAAGATGCTTCCAAATTGTTCCGATTTGCTGAAATGTTAGATAGGCATGAAATTGAAGTACATAAATTGGCAAAAAACACCAATGGTTTTGATGCAGATAATAGCTATATCATTCCAACTAATCAGTATCAAAGCAGATTAATTAAGGCAATTTTTGATGTGAGAACAAGCTTCAAGGATAGCTTATTCTATGATGTTTCCGCATTCAATATGGGGATGGCTTTTAATCTTGATTATAAAAGTTTAGATAAAAAGGCGTTTAGCGGAGATTTATTAGGGGAGAAATTCGATCTTTCAAATCAGCCCGAAGGAAAGATTAATGGAGGAAAAAGTGAATATGCTTATATCATGGAGTGGCATGACTTCTATGCACCAAAAGCCTTGTATAAAATTCAAGAAGCGGGTATCAAAACTAAAGTAAATACAAAAGAAATCATTTTGAAAGATGGTACTACTTTGGCAATAGGTTCTATATTAATCCCTGTAAAACAACAGGAAAAATCACCTATTCAACTTTATCAGATTTTGGAAGAGGCTATTGATAATTCAGGAGTTAATATCTATTCAGTTAAAAGCGGAAATACCAATGGAATCAATTTAGGAAGCCCTGCTTTTGAATCCTTAGATCAGCCGGAAATAGCTATGATCATTGGAGAAGGAATCAGCCCTTATGACGCAGGAGAGATTTGGTTTTTGATGGATCAGCATAATGAAATGCCGATTACGAAAATTGATGTGAATGATTTCAGAAGAGCCGATTTGAGTAGATACAATGTATTGATTATGCCAGATGGTTGGGGATATGGAAATATTGGAAGTCAAAAAAATGACATACAGCGATGGGTTCAAGAGGGCGGAACTCTAATTGCTTATCAATCAGCTGCTAAATGGCTTTCTGATCAGAAAATGACTAAAGTGAAATTTATAGAGAGTAAACCTGATACCATAGGGTATGAGGCTTATGAGGATTTAGGCAATAACAGAGGTGCGCAAGTAATTGGAGGAGCAATTTTTGAAGTTGAATTAGACTTAAGTCACCCCCTTACTTACGGATTGAAAAATGAGAAAATGCCTATTTTCAGAAATAGTACTTTGTATATGGAGAAATCCAAAAATCAATATGCTAACCCATTAAGATATACACAATCGCCACTTTTAAATGGCTATATTTCAGAGGAAAATGCTGAAAAACTGAAAGGAACATCAGCGGTAACGGTAAGTCGTTTAGGTAGTGGAAAGGTAATCTCCTTTACTGATAATACTAATTTCAGAGCCTTTTGGTATGGCACCAACCGCTTGTTAATGAATGCTGTGTTTTATGGACAAACCATTAGTGGGAGTGCAGGAGAATAAAAGATTATTACATTTTACTTAAAGGGTGGGAGTGAATCTCACCCTTTTTTATTTTGCTTGATTAATGATACTGACTAAATATTTACAATTAACTGATTCTTTTTAAGTTATTTATATGTTGTTTTCTTGGTTTATGCTTTGATTATCACGAAAGTTGTATGTGATGAGAAATGATAATTTAGAATTTAAATAGGAATAGTTTAGGGACATATTCAAAATGTCATTGTAATGTTTTGTTCTTTTTCAATTATTAAGTTAGCAAAATTTAATTCACTTTTGATAGAGTGTTTTCTATCAATTTTAGTCTAAGATCTAAATAATATATGCTTAAAATGCGATAATTGATTATATTGCCTCCAAAGTTAAATTTTAGCCCTTACCAACTTCTGAAACTTTTTAAAAATGAAAAGAGTCTTTTTGCTTTCAATCATATTTTTCTTGATAAATCTGTCAGCTATTGCTCAGAATAAAACTGTAAGAGGGACAGTTACAGATGCAATCACAGGAGAGCCATTAATTGGGGTGAATGTATTACTGCCCGAAATCGGAAAGGGTGTTATGACAAATCAAGAGGGAAATTTTAAGATTATAGTACCTGAAAATGCAATCAACATTCTTTTTATATATCCAGGTAAAGCTAGAAAAAAAGTTGAAGTCGCTCAACAAGCTTTTATTTCAGTTGAATTAGGCCCCATTAGAACCATAATAGATGAAACTGCACATTTTTCATTTGGAGAGAAAAGGGAAAAATATCTTCAGCCTTATGCTTATCAGGAAATTCATTCTTCTTCGATAGCGCAAAAAGGCTCTCAGAATTTAGCTACTCTATTAAAAGGTAAAGCTTCGTCTTTAATTGTAAATGAAACAAGTGCAATGCCAGGCTCCTCTGCCAGTTTGAGTATTAGGGGAAATAATTCTGTTTTTATCGACAATGAACCACTAATTGTGATAGATGGTTTGCCATTGATTTCCGGTTCAGCTTTTTCAGGATTATCAAATGGCATGGATTACAGCAGTAGAATTAATGATATTAATCCGGAGGATATAAAATCAATCAATATTCTAAAAGGAGCATCTGCAGCAGCTTTGTATGGAAGTAGAGGATCCAATGGTGCTATTATAATCAATACATTCAGTGGTGAAAATATAAAAGTAAATTCTACAAGAATTAATCTGGGGCAAAGTTATATGGTCAATAAGGTTGTAGGACTTCCTCAACAGCAAAATAAATTTGGACAAGGAATGAATGGTCAATCAGTAGATGATAGCCCTTATTCTTGGGGACCAAATATAGGTGATGTAATAGATGGAGAATTAAATGACAATCTTACGCCTCTTTTTCAAAATGGATATACTGCAATTTCAAATTTAGATATATCGGGCAGAAACCATAAAGGAAATTATAATCTGACGCTTTCTTATGCAGATCAAAAAGGAATCATCCCCAATTCAGGAATGAATAGAATTAATGGGAAATTAAGGGGGGAATTAAAATTAAACAAAAAATTATCTATAGGTGCTATTGCAAATTTAGGCTTGAATGATATTTCTAAATTAGCGGGAGGAAACAACTCATCAAGTGTTTTAAATGGCGCTTACTTAAGTCCGCCATCTTATGATTTATGGGGAGGCAGTTTTGTGGCAGCTGGAAATCCAAATCAGCAAGAATATTATCATGACGGAGCTGACAATCCTAGATGGTCATTGGCCAACAATCAATTTAATGAAACTACTCAAAAGATTTTTGGTAATGTTTACATGAAATATAAGCCTATTAGGTGGCTAGAATTAAATTATAGAGGGGGAGGAGAGTTTTTAACGGAAGACATAAATGAAGTATATGCAATAGGCTCAAGTTTTTCTAATGGAAGGACCATGCCTCCTTCAGGGGGAAGAATAACGAGTGGTCAGAATATGATCCGACAAATAAATTCTAATTTCAATGCTAAATTAAAATTTGGTAATCCTAAAGAGGTTGCTTTTGATTTATTATTAGGTAATGAATTTGTTGATACACAAACTGAATCTATCATCCAGCAGGGTTTTGAAATTACAGAAGCAGGTACTGATGATGTTAATAATACGGCCAATCTACAAAGTGATAGTATAAATTTCAATAATTCGATTCTAGGGTTTTATGCAAATGCGCGTTTGTCATTGCATCAGACTCTTTATATTGATTTAGCAGGGCGCCAGGAATATAATTCAAATTCAACTTTTGACAATAGTCAATATTTTAATCCTACTGCTGGTTTAAGCTTCGTCTTTTCACAATTATTTGAGGAGAATGATTTTCTTAAAATCGGAAAACTAAGTACAAGCTTTTCTAAAATAGCTCAAGTTGCTTATTTAAATCAAAATATCTTCAATGGTTTTAATCAGGGTATATCTAATTCTTATTTCTCGCCTATCAGAACTGGATTTCCATTGAGAACTCAGGAAGGAAGTTTTACCAGAAATGATGTTATAAATCCTCAAGTCACCCAAACCATTGATGTTGGCTTAAATTTGGAGTTATTTAATAGTCAAGTATCCTTACAGTTGAACTATTTCCAAGAAAAAAATAGCAATCAAATATTGTTTCTACCTCTACCACCTAGCTCAGGATTATATTACTCCCTTCAAAATGCCGGAGAAATACAAAATACAGGTCTAGAATCTCAGCTCAGTATTAGTCCGGTAAAAACTAAGAATTTCGAATGGAATATAAGCGGGAATTATACGGCTATTGAATCAAAAGTATTATCAGTTGCAGAAGGCATGAACAGTATTTCATTGGGAGATAATACTGAAAGTCCAGAAATTCGATTAATCGAAGGCTCAGCATTTCCAGTTCTTTATGGGAATGGCTTTTTAAGAAATGAGGAAAATAGAATTATAGTAGATAATAGAGAATTTATCAATGGAAATGCTAATCCAGGTTTTGGTATGCCTCTTCGTGATCCAAATCCAAAGGAGTTAGGGAAAATGAATCCTGATTTTTGGGCAGCATTATCTAATGACTTTAGAATCTTTGGGTTCAATTTGTTTGTACAGTTTGATGGTCAGTTTGGAGGGAATGCATATAATGGAAATTCTAAAAGCATGAAGGAGTATGGGATGGATATTGCCACCATTGATAGGGAGGATGGTATTGTACTTGATGCAGTAAAAGGATATTACGCATTAGATGGAGATGGAAATGCAGTTCCTGATGTAGAAGGCGAGAATAATATCGTGATTAATAAAGGGCAGTATTTTTGGTCTGAAGTTGTGAGTGGTATTGATGAAGCCCACATCTATAAAACTAATTTCATTCGATTAAGAGAAGCTAAAATCAGTTATACCTTTAATCATGATAATAGTAGAGATGGGTTCATCAAAAAAGCCAGTATTTATGTAGTCGGAAGAAATCTGTGGATGAAGAGCAGATTTCCAAATGCAGATCCTGAAACTCAGTGGATAGGTACAAGTCCGTATTACGGTCAGCAATATTTTAATTTTCCTCAAATGAGATCATTTGGAGGAGGATTTAACTTGACTTTTTAATGAATAAAGATATGAAAAGCTTTATAAAAAAATATTTATTGACACCTCAATACCAACTGCTATTGTGGGGGTTTATGTTTCTATCCTCTTGCCAACTGTTAGAGGTGGAAGAAAATTTCACAATAAAGAATGAGGACGGGGAGATCACTAAATTAGAAGTCAGCTTTGGTGAGTCTTCAGATTTTAATTTATCAAGTACTGAGGGTGCTTTTGTTAATCTTATTTTTGAATCAAATCAAGAGTTTAATGGAAATGTGAAAGTGTATGTTTCTGTAGATTCTACTGAAAATGAATCAGTTTTAGTTTCTACTGTAGAATCTGTTCCATCAGAGCTTGTGTTAGACATAGAGGATATTAGACAAGCTTTTCAAGATGAGGATGAAGATGAGGAGGAAGATTTAGAAGATGGTGACTTATTATTCTTTACCTTTCAAGCCACTATAAATGATGAAAGTTACCAGTTTAATAATACGGCTTTATCTTCCGGAATTATTTGTAATTCAATGATTTCAACAGCAGATGATATTTGGATAGGAACTGCAAATGCAAACAATGGAGCTAGTTTCCCTATTACTGCAACAGCGGAGAATATTCAAATAATTCCTCTGGGAGATGATAATTATTTAATTTCCGATATATCAGCAGGATGGTTTGAGGCAATCGGTTTTAGGGCGCAGCAGGAAGGTATTTATAATGATAATTGCAATCAAATTACCTGGGTTGAACCAGGACAAAATAGACAATTTAATTTTGTAGATTCAGGAATTGAAGGCTCATGGGATCCTCCAAGCCAAACCCTGACTATCTATTGGTTTGATGAGGGTAATAACTTCAGCGGAGAATCTATCTTCACAAAAAACTAATTTTCAAATTGTTAATCATCTAATATGATGTTAAACCTGTTGAAGCGTTGATATATTCTATACTTCAAGTCCTCGCAGTCTTTGAATTGAGCTTCAAAAGAGATAGCAGAATTATTGCTGCATTATAGAATAGTGGTAATTGGTAATCTTGTTAT
>NZ_JAGXGF010000237.1 GCF_024636815.1 Marivirga sp. | reverse complement strand
GGTCACTACCATGTTGGGAATCATATTTATGAAGCTATCAAGCCAACTTTCTAATTTTTGGATGACCGTTTCTACAGGTGCCTCTATTTCCGTTTTTATGTCCTCTTGCATTGTTCTATTTTAAATTCACTTTTATTGTGTGGGCGGTTTTGATAATTTATGACCAAGTCAATCATTATATTGCTTTTAGTTTCAATAATACCACCCATCTTATTCTTTATTTTTTCTGTCAAACAGCTTACTAAATCACTGCCGAGAGTTGACAAAATCTTCCAGTGACTCTTTAGGCATTACCTCTTTTATTCGTGACTTCTTACCGATGTGCGGATCACGAGTGTTTTTCACAGTGTTCATGTCACGGGACTTTTATAATGATCATTTAATGCCAATGTATAGGCTTCAGTCAACTCTTGATCAGGGTCATATTCAGGGCTCTGCTTCACATGTTCTACGGTGGTATTAAGAATCACCGAAGCTGTTTTCCAATCTATTTTTTTTATCAAATCCGGTGATAGAAGCACCTTTTTTCCAGGTAACCAATGGCCTGTATCAACTAGTATAAAAATAATTTTCCAATTAAGGTCGTCCATCAGGAAACCTTGCACATCACCTATTTTGCCATTGCTGGCGGTGATGCTGTAACCTGATACTTTATACGTGCTGCGTAATTGCCTATTCTCGTCTCCAACACTTTGTTCCAGTATTTCCTGTTTTAAATCAGTAGTTGGCCCCTTTCCATAGTATCCAGTCCCCCAATAGGCCTCCCATGCGTAGTAAGAATTCAATTTAATTTCCTCCTGACGAGAAACGGGTTCGTTTGTATTGATATCCGGACTGTTCTTTATTTGATCTCTATTTAGGTCAACAAGAAATGTTTTGTTCGCCCAATCAACGGATAGCAAGGCTTCTGTTGAAATGAGGACCGCCCGGCCTGAAAGCCATGTAACTCTGTCCACAACCATGTATCGTATGGTCCATGTATGCTCATCGAAATAGAACTCTTTTACTTTTCCGATTGCGCCATCGGTTGCACTCAAGGTGAAACCAATTAAACTTTTAATGCTTCGTTTCATGTGTGTTAGTTTATCTCCAATGGTCACCCCGATTGGTCGGGGCAAGCTATGGAATTCGCGATAAACTTATTCATCCCTCTGTTGGTATTTTTGGGACTCTAAGTTTATGCTCATTTCATGTGTATCAAGTTTTTTTAATGGTCTTATGCCTGTTTTTCTGACAAGGCAGGAAATAACTTAAACTGTAGTAGTACCTGCAACTAAGGCTTACACCCTAAAATGGATCATTGATTCCGCTTACGCGAATGAGTTTTTTATTGACAAACTCCTGAATTCCCGACTCCGATAGTTCGCGGCCAAAACCTGAACGTTTTGTTCCACCAAAAGGAAAATCGGCTTGTGTCTGGCTAGGATGATTGATGAATATCATGCCGGTATCAATCTGATCCGCCACTCTTTTGCCACGTTCTATGTCTCGAGTAAATACAGAGCCTCCCAAACCAAAATCAGAATCATTGGCCAGATCAATGGCGGCCTGTTCGTCTTTTACCACATAGAAGGAAGCCACCGGGCCAAATAATTCTTCGTGATAAGCGGTGATACCCCGCTTCAGATTGGTGAGTATAGTAGGTTCCATAAAAGCTCCATCACGATCTGCACGTTTACCTCCCAGTAGTACTGTTGCACCTTCATCAACAGAACGTTTTACTTGATCGGCTAAATGCTCGGCTGCAGCTTCACTGCTCAAGGGGCCTAATTCTGTTGCGGGATCCATCGGATCACCTACTTTGATTTTTGATAATGCATCCATGAACTTTTTAATAAACTCATGGGCTATTGCTTCTACCGCAATAAACCGCTTGGAGGCAACACAACTTTGACCACTGTTATTCATCCTTCCAAGAACTGCCCATTCTACCGTTTTATCCATATCGGCATCTTCCAGTATAATGAACACATCGCTGCCGCCCAGCTCTAATACCACCTTCTTCAAGTGCTTTCCTGCTTCCATAGCAACACTTGCACCGGCTCCCTCGCTTCCCGTAAAGGAAACGCCCTTTATCCTTTTATCAGAAACCAATGCTGATGCACGTTTGCCGGAGATGAATAGATTGGTATATATTCCTTCAGGAGCCTCTGCTTCTTCGAAGATTTCTTCAATGGCAGCTGCACATTGTGGAACGATGGAGGCATGCTTAAGTAAAATAGTATTGCCTACCATGATGTTAGGAGCTGCAAAGCGAACTACTTGATAGAAAGGAAAATTCCAGGGCATTACGCCTAATAATACGCCAATGGGGCTGTTTCGAACGATGGCTGTTCCATATTCCGGGTTAAGTACTTTATCAGCAAGAAATGTCTCTCCATGATTGGCATAATAATCCAGAATATCGGCACTCAAGTCGATTTCTGCTTCAGATTGAGCAATGACTTTACCCATTTCTAAGGTGATGATTTTTGCAAGTGCTGATTTTTTGACGCGCATCAGTATAGCTACCTTATGCAGCAGATCGGCTCGCTCTTGGTAGCTGGTTTCTTTCCACTCGGTAAATGCAGCTTGTGCTTTGGCTACTTTGGCATCAACGGTCTTTTCCGTCATTTCTTCGAATGACTTTACGGTTTTATTGGTGTTTGGATTGATTGTTTGGATGGACATCTTGTAAAAAATTTAAATGTATTTTACTAAAGGACGTTCCTTTACTGATTTATAGGCTTTCCCAAGAACATGCTTCGATTTCATATTTCTAATTGGTTAAGGCAGAATTTACTAAGTGACTTTAAGGTCAATTGACTCAAGGTAAGGACATTGTCAATTGAGGGTGTTACAGAATTAGTACTAATAGTTACATTATTCGCACATTCCTCTTTTATAGAAGGTCAATAACCCCGTTTTCATACATCAAACAGATATTTTTCAATATCGTTAGTAAAACAACTATTTTTATACGAACTTTGTCAACGAATCGAAGTTATACCTATAATAACTTACAAAAAACAATGATACAAACTGACATTTGCATTATCGGAGCAGGCCCTGTAGGTCAATTTGCAGTATTTGAAGCTGGATTATTGAAGTTGCGTTGCCATTTGGTGGATGCACTTCCTCAAGTTGGTGGACAACTTTCTGAGATTTATCCTCAAAAGCCAATTTATGATATTCCAGGTTTCCCGACCATAAAAGCTCAGGAATTAGTGGATAATTTGACGGAACAGATAAAGCCTTTCAACCCGACTTACACTTTAGGTGAAAGATTGGATAAGGTAGAAAAAACCGCTACAGGATTTGAATTAAGAACCTCCGATGGTACAGAAATAGATTGTAAAGTGGTTGTGATCGCTGGTGGCTTAGGTTGCTTTGAGCCTCGTAAACCACCTTTGAAAGAAATTGCTGAATTTGAAGGAAAGGGCGTTTCTTATATGGTAAAGGATCCAGAGCTATTTAGAGATAAAAATGTAATCTTAGCCGGTGGGGGAGACTCTGCATTAGATTGGACCATTGAACTTTCTAAAATAGCTAAGAAAATCACGTTGATTCACAGAAATGAAACCTTCCGTGGAGCACCTGATTCTGCTGATAAGGTATTTGACTTAGCGAAAGAAGGAAAAATCAATCTGCTGCTGAAAAGTAACTTGGCTTCTCTTTCTGGAAATGGGAAATTAAATTCAGTGAAAGTTACGGGTGCCGATAAATCCGAAATGGAGCTGGAAGCTGATTATTTAATTCCATTATTCGGTTTAAGTCCGAAATTAGGACCAATTGCAGATTGGGGGTTGAGCATTCACAAAAACCAAATTGAAGTAAATACCACAGATTATTCTACAAATGTGCCAGGTATTTATGCCATTGGTGATATCAATACTTATCCAGGAAAATTGAAATTGATTTTATGTGGATTTCATGAGGCGGCTTTGATGGCACAGTCAGCTTTCAAGCATATTTATCCTGAGAAGCATTTAAGTTTTAAATATACTACCGTAAACGGTATTGAATCTTTCTAGAATTAAAATTAAAATAAGACCTGTCAGGTTTTATAAACCTGACAGGTATCCTTTGTAAGAAGTATGAGTGATATTAAAATTAAAGTACAAGATTATTCTGGAGATGTTCAAGAATTAGAAGCTCCAACCGATATGGGCTTAAGCCTGATGGAGTTTTTAAAAGCGAATGAATATCCAATTTTAGCTACTTGTGGTGGAATGGCATTATGTGCCACTTGTCATGTAAAAGTAGAAGAGGGAATGGATTCGCTTAATGACCCAGGTGATGAGGAAATGGATCAGCTAGATTTATTGCCCAATGCAGAATTTAATAGTCGCTTAGCTTGCCAATTAAGACTTCATCCTGATATGGATGGTATGATGGTTAGCCTTGCGGCAGATGAAGAATAGATTAGATTTCTTTAAGATAATAAGAAGCACTTGCAGTAATATGAGTGCTTTTCTGTTTTAATAGCATTGTGGGAGATTAAGGGGGCTTCACATCCGGTTTGACCTGCGGTACTGACCTAAGTGCTATCATCCTCCATATAGACTTCTAGCTTCCCACTTTAAACTCTGTCAATACCCCAACAAATCCACTTTCTTTTTCTGAAACTTCAGTCTATTCTGTACTGTGGCTTTTTTCCAATTTATAAAACCTACAAAAAAGCTCGCACCTTTACCAAGCTCACTTTCACACCAAATTTTACCATTCATACTATTAACAAACTTTTTTACTATGGATAAACCTAAACCTGTGGATGATTCATTAGCTGTAGGAGTATTACTTAATTTTTGATACTTTCTGAATAACTTCTTCTTATCGTTATCGCTTAAACCTGGCCCTTCATCTTTTACTTCACAAAGTGCTTTATTTTTATGAGTAATTACGTTGATATAGATGTTTTTACCATTTGGTGAAAATTTAATAGCATTTGAAAGTAGATTTTCAAGTACTTGAATGAGATAACTTTCATCTGCCTTTATCATTACGTTTTCATTAATGGAGGGATGTAATTGAATTTGCTTTCGCATTGCTTCCGCATCAAACCTATTTATTGTGCTTTGTGCTATATCAGAAAGGTTAACCTTCTCTCGTTTTACGTTAAGTTTTTTAGATTCAATTGCTTCTACGTCTAATATTTTTTCAATCATATTACTGAGGCGAATTGTACTTTCATTTATCATTTCAAGAAATTCTGCTGCTCTATTCTCAGAGGGTAGTGGAGGCAAATTAATCAACCTTATTAAGGCTCTGATATTGTTAAGTGGACTCTTAAGATCATGAGAAACTATACTGATTAAGTCATTTTTTTCGATATTTAAAGTACTTAACTCCTCGTTTTTTCGAATTATTTCATCCCTCTGTTTACTGATTCTAAAATTTTTAATTTTCAGAGCCTTACCTAGTTTTTTCTGTGTTTTGTAAAACCAAAAAACTACTATGGTGATTAAAAAGATGAAAATTGCCAGTGCAATAAAAAAGTTGAGCTGAAATGATTTCTTCGCTAGTTGTAGATCTTTGGTTGCTAATTCTCTTGCTGTTTCTTCTTCTTTTATTTCAAGTTGAATGCCTTCAATACTTCTTGCTGCATTTTCATCAAATTGTTTTTCCCTTAATTCTATATAGCGTGATTGGTAAATTAAGGCGCTATCCAAAAGGTCTTGTTGTGTAAAAAGCTCTTTATATAGTATGAAATTATCTAAAAGTTGGTCTTTAATACCTGCGTCTTTAGCTATATTTTGACTAATATTAAGGTAATACATGGCTGAATCTAGCTTTTCGCTGCTTTCAGACATCTTACTTAAGTAGTAATAAATTTCGGATATACCCTTCAACTCTTTTATTTCGACACGCAGACTTAAGGACTTTTTGAATTCTTTAAAAGCTTTATCTATATTCCCTAAGTGATAATAAGTTTGGCCTAATCCACTATATGCTGTGGCTTCCCAGTTTTTATTGGAAACTGTCTCAGCTATTTCTGTTGATTTCTTGAAAAACTTTTCTGCTTCTTGGTATTTACCTTGCTCCAAATATAAGAATCCTAGATTGTTGGAAGTATATAGAATTGTGTGCTTGTTTTTTGTACTTTTCCCAACTTCCATTGCTTGGTTAAAGTATTCGCTAGCTTTACTAAAATTCTTTAATTTTAGATACACCTGACCAACATTATTTAGTGTGTATCCTAATCCATATTGTTCCTTAGTTCTGCTATACATATTTAAGGCTCTGAGGAGATTTTCCGTTGCTTGTGAATAGCTACCTAGGTTATAATAATTATAGCCTAAATTATTTAGACTAGTTGTTATAAGTAGGGAATCTTTAATTTGTAAAGCCAAATTGAGTGCTTTGTGGGTGTTAATTAGGCTTAATTCATATTCACCCTGATAAGTATTAACACCGCCCATAAGTCTTAAAGAAATAGATTGAAGTCGAATATCTTCCAATTCTGTAGAAATGTTTATGGCTTGATTCGCGTATTGTTTTGCACTGTCAGGATATTCAAACCATAATTCTAAAATTAGAGAATGAAGCACTTCAACTTTATCTTTGGTTTCTAAATGTAGCAATAATGATTGCAGGCTGTCTGTTTTAGAGTTCTGAGAGAAACCTATACTATGACAACATAAAAAAGCAATCGTATATAAAAGTTTTAGTCTTCTCATCATTATTGAAATATTATAGTTCCCCGTAACATATGCAAAGGATAAACACTAGTTATTCATTTACTCTTTTTTCAGTTATATAAAAATAGTCAATTTAATAGAAGGATTTCTTCTAGTTTAGATTTAAGAAGATATTATATAATTATAATAAGTCATCAAAATGTAAGAATAGAAGGCGTTTAGCCATATTTTCCCTAATAGAGATTTAAAAAAGACTGATGTGAACGCTATAATTATTATTAAAAGTGCGTAGGAATGAAAATAGATATGATAAAGATAAAAAAGAAAGTTTTTAACCTCCTTTCTTACTTTTGCTTAAGATTTTGTTTAATAATTTAAAAGATTAGCAGTCTCTAGCTCTTCTAGCACGCTTTGCGAAGCAAAATGCGTGCAGTTTGCCCCATACTCTTCACTATTAAGTAGCTAGATTATTAATGCAAGAATCAAGAATTTCTATTTCCAATTATTCTTCTCATTGGTACTTCCGGACTTGCGGTTATGATCATCCATCACCCATTAAATTAGAAACCCATGACTATTTCAGTGCGTCCCCGATGGGTCGGGGCAAGCTATTGCGATCCTGCCTGTTGTCAGACAGGTCCCTTTAGGGTGAAGCAATCTACAATTAGCTAAAGTACTCTTACGATTGCTTCGTGCCTCGCAATGACGGTTCGTACTTGCTGTGTGAATATAGGTACGACCTCCTTTACAATCTTCCTTCACCTTCAAACTTTGTTCCGTGCGTTTCCCCCCTTTTGGGGAATATAAAAGAGGCTTGGGGTTAGGGGGTTAATACCCCAACAAATCCCCAATCTCTTGCTCCACTTTCTCAGCATTTGGCAACATAGCTTTTTCCCATTCTACATTTAATCCGATAGCTGGTAAATTCAAGGCTCCGTAAGATTTAACAGGAGCATCCAAGTATTCAAAGCAATGCTGATTTAATCTGCCTGCTAAGGATTCAGCAAAGGAATTCATTAATGGTTCCTCAGTTAGAACCAATGCTTTTCCGTGCTTTTCTACACTGCTTTTTACAGTCGCCCAGTCTAAGGGATTTAAGGTTCTTAGATCAACAATCTCCACTTGCCCTTTATATTTTTTGGAAGCAGCTTTAGCCCAATAAATACCCATTCCATAGGTGATGATCGTCATGCTTTCACCATTATCGATTTTTTCCTGATTGGCTTCTTGCTCTATTCTGGCTTTTCCTAAAGGAATAATGTATTCATCATCAGGCTCATGATTTTTTGCTCCATCAGTTCCTGGTACTTTAGACCAATATAAACCTTTATGCTCCAGCATTATCACAGGGTTCGGGTCATGAAAAGCCGCTTTCATTAATCCTTTCATATCGGCAGCGTTAGAAGGGTAAACCACCTTGATGCCTCTTATGGTTAATAATGTGGATTCTATAGAACCTGAGTGATAAGGTCCACCGCCTCCATAAGCGCCAATTGGAACTCTAATCAAGGATTGGATTGGGAATTTCCCATTAGATAAATAGCAGGATTTTGACAATTCTTCCACCAGCTGATTCATTCCTGGCCAGATATAATCGGCAAATTGAATCTCTACAATAGGTTTGGCGCCTACTG
>NZ_JAGXGF010000001.1 GCF_024636815.1 Marivirga sp. | reverse complement strand
TTTGGAAGCTTGAAACATGTGAGTAATGAAGATCAAGACACTTTAAAAGTTGATCTGATGAGTGATGAGGCATTTAAATCTTCAGAGATTGAAGGCGAGATTTTAAATCGTGAGTCCCTCCAGTCTTCAATCAGAAAGCATTTTGGCTTAAAATCAGATAATCGAAAGGTCAGCCCATCTGAACATGGAATATCTGAAATGATGGTTGAGTTATACAAATCTTTCGATTCTCCATTAACCAAGGAGCAGCTTTGTAATTGGCATCAGATGCTTATGAATGGCAGAAGAGATCTTGAAGATATTGGAAAATATAGAAGCCATGAAGATCCCATGCAAATTGTTTCTGGTAGAATTGATCATCCAAACATACATTTTGAAGCTCCACCTTCTAGTGAAATACCAAAGGAAATGGAAGCTTTTATTTCTTGGTTTAATAATCCTACTAAACTTGGGCCACTTACAAGAGCTGGAATTGCACATTTGTACTTTGAAAGCATCCATCCTTTTGAAGATGGTAATGGCAGAATAGGAAGAGCCATTTCTGAAAAGTCACTTTCACAAAGCCTAAATCGACCTACTTTAATAGCCATGTCTTATGTTATTGATAGTAATAAAAAGAAATATTATAATGCCTTGCAATCCAATAGTGTTGGACTGGAGATAACCGATTGGCTAATATATTTTTGTGAAATGGTTCTAGAAGCCCAAGACTATACTCAGAGCTTAATTGAATTTCTGATAGAAAAAGGAAAATATTTCATCCGTTTTAACAATTTATTTAATGAAAGGCAGCAAAAAGTAGTAGATCGTATTTTTAAAGAAGGAGTTAATGGATTCATAGGTGGTCTGAGTGCAGATAATTATATCAAGATAACGGGTACTACTGCCTCTACAGCTACTAGGGACTTACAAAAAATGGTGGAATTAGGGGCAATGATCAAAACTGGTCAGCGAAAAGGAACACGTTATTACTTAAACATTGAGCATCCTAGCGCTCAACCTCTTAAATAAAAAATTAGAGACAGAGTAAGACTATTTTATAATACTAACTGAGTTCGATTAATAGAAGCACCGTCATACCGGAAAATTAATACTTGAATTACAAAAAGTATTAATTTGTCCGGTATCTCCATCAAAATGCTATTTTAAGATTTAGGATAATTTTCTTTTTTTGAAAATATAATCCCGATTGATCGGGACCGCAATGATGCTTTGAAGATGTTTTGCAGGGATTTAAAGTCGAACTCAGCTTACTAAATACCTTTCTCAGGATTTGTTATTCTATATTACCTTTGAATTTTCCTTTCTTTTAATGGGATAGATTTCTCAGATATATAAAGTAATATAAGTTATATCTTCTTTTTTGACAATGAATAAGCTAATGTTAAAAAAAATACTTTATCAAGTTAAAAAACAAAATCAAATCTGTGCGAAAAGTCCCCTTTTGGGGGCCAGGGGGCTGGCCTTAATCATCCAACTTCACTACAGCATTTTCAATTATCACTTTAAAAATACTGCCCTTTCCTAATTCGGAAACTAGGGTGATGCGGGCATGGATTTTTTCTAACGCTTGCTGGACTATGAATAAGCCTAAACCAGAGCCTTCTGCCTCACTGGTGGCTCTGTAAAACATATCAAATACTTTGTGCTGACTTTCCTCTGCAATACCAATTCCATTATCCTCTAAAGAAATATGAACATCCCGGTCAACTTTCTCGAAACGAATGGCAATGTATTGATCGGGCTTCTTGGCATCATGGTATTTTACTGCATTAGAAATTAAATTTCCCAATACTACTTTCAGTTGATAATAATCCGTTCTTAAGATGTGGTGGATTTGCTCATCATAATCTAATCGAATACTATCAGCACCCTGATTAAATTTTACATCCGTGATAACATCCTCTACCATTTCGCCCAATCGAAAAGTTTTAAGGTTTATTTCTGTTTTGATATTTCGGGAGTAGTTTAAAATATCACTGAATATATCATCCAGCTTTTTGACTCTTTCCTCCATCATTTTCACATATTGCTGTCCTGATTCATCTTTTATATCATGCTTGGCAATATTGATTAAGCCCAATAAAGAAGCCACTGGAGCACGTAAGTCATGGGAAGTACTGTAAAGAAAGCTGTCTAATTCCCGATTTGTTTTTTCTAAAGCTGACCGCTCTTCTTCCAACAGCCAAATTATCATTCCAATACCGATAAATGAAAGCAATAAGAAATCAATTACTCCAAGAGCATTATCAATTTCTATTATATAATTCTCATCGAAAATCATATAAATACCGCCAAGTGCATAATTAAGATTTTGGAATCCATAGAGAAGAAAAGCAATCCATAATAATTTTTTACCGACTGCTGCATCTCTCCTTCCAAGCCTCATGATTTGAACTCCTGCAAAAATAAAGGCTAAACCTACAATTAAAGACTTGGTGGTAAAGGGCAATACCAAGGAATAAACGTAACCTCCATCTTGTTCGAATAGATAAAATAGAGAGTTGAAGAGCGCTATTAGTACAACCAAAGCATATTGAATATATTCCTGTTTTAAGCTTAGGGTTTTTCGGTTGATAAGGTGGTAAGTACCCTGAAGAAGCCATACAACTTGCATCAGACCTGCTATCTGAAAGAGGAAAGTAAATATATTTTGCCAGAAGGGCCCAATATCTTGATTTTTCGCACAAAAAAGTGTGATTAAAGAAAATAAAACATAGGCAGCAAATGCCAGCCAGCTATAAGACCAAAGCTTCAAATGTTTTCTTTGATATAAATTGAAAAAATACCATAAAATTAAAGCCAGCCCAAAGCCCCAAACAGCTTGACCCAAATAACTTATGAGTATGTTCTCAAAATATTGATCGAAAATAGATTGATTAATCAATGCTTAATTGTTTTATATTTACTAAACCTACTTAATCAAGTTTCCATTTCTGCTCCGGCTTATGGCTTCACAATTAGGATAGATGACTTAAATGACCTTTTTGTCATTTAGGAAGGCTCAGACCATGGCAATATGTTTAAATATGATTACGTAGTACTAAAGTAACGACTAAAATCTTATATAGTAAGCAAAAGCTTATCTGTATTGATTTTAAATTATCACAAAAATAGTATGTATGCATACTATTTTTAAACTCAACTATTATTTTTAAATTTCACTTGTAAGCTTTGGCAGAAAATAGATTAAAAAATGACAAAAAATGAAATCGACATATTGAACATAAAAAAAGCCTTGCTTTTGAAAGCAAGGCTTGTGGTGCTGAGTGGATTCGAACCACCGACTCACGGATTTTCAGTCCGATGCTCTACCAACTGAGCTACAGCACCGTGATAGAGTGGTGCAAAAGTAGGTGAAATATTTATTCTGCAAAAGGATTTTAAAAAAAATGTGATAAAAAATTTTAAACGTTTAAAGAACAACTATGGTATACATCTCTCAAATTGCTTTCTTACTGGTACTTGCGGTGGCAGGATACTTTCTAGCAAAAAGAATAGGAAGCATTAAAAAAAATATCAATCTCGGAAAAGAGGTCGATAGAAGTGACAATAAAGGGCAAAGATGGAAAAACACTTTGCTTATTGCTTTCGGGCAAAAGAAAATGTTTAAAAAATTGATTCCCGCATTTTTGCATCTCCTCATTTATGTAGGCTTTTTGGTAATTAACCTGGAAGTGCTCGAGTTCATCATCGATGGAATAGCAGGAACACACAGAATCTTCGCTCCTGTTTTAGGTGATGCCTATACAGTAGCCATCAATATTTTTGAATTTTTAGCCATTGCGGTATTAGTTTCTTGTGTGGCATTCCTTTTAAGAAGAAATGTTTTGAATGTGAAAAGATTGCGTTCATTAAGTGGATGGCCGAAATTAGATGGTAATTTGATTTTGGTTATTGAAATCATTTTAATGTTTGCCATCTTAACCATGAATGCTACTGACCAGCTTTTACAAGGAAGAGATGATCATTACATTCAAACAGGAGATTTTTTCTTCAGTGGTCTGCTTATCCCGATCTTTGAAGGCATTAGCGTTGAGGCATTGCGATTTACTGAGCGTTTCGCATGGTGGTTCCACATCATTGGTATATTAGCTTTTGCGGTTTATGTAACCTACTCTAAGCACTTGCACATTTTCATGGCTTTCCCTAATACTTATTTTGCAAGGTTAACGCCTAATGGCAAAATGAACAATATGGACGAAGTAACTACTGAAGTGAAAAGCATGTTGGGCATGGATGCAGGTGATCCTCCGGCAGAAGTAGCGAGATTGGGAGCCAAAGATGCCACTGATTTAACCTGGGTGAATTTAATGAATGCTTATGCCTGCACGGAATGCGGAAGATGTACAGCTGAATGTCCTGCTAATATTACCGGCAAAAAACTTTCTCCTCGTAAAATCATGATGGATACGCGAGATAGAATAGATGAAATCGGAAAGAATATTAAAGCCGGAAAAGAAGCCGAAGAGGGCAATGCATTATTTAGCGAGGATTACATCTCTGCTGAAGAATTAAACGCTTGTACGAGCTGTAATGCCTGCGTAGAAGCTTGTCCGATCAACATCAACCCATTGGATATTATTTTGCAAGGAAGAAGATATATGGCCATGGAGGAAAGCAGTTCTCCTCAATCATGGAATGCCATGTTCCAAAACGTGGAAACCAGCTTTGCACCATGGAAATTTCCTCCTACAGACCGTTTCAAATGGGCTGATAAATTAAATGAGGAACAAAAATAAATTTTAGGAAACGATAAATTATAAATCAAGATATTATGAGTGATTCAACATATAAAGTCCCAACCATGCAAGAAATGAGTGCCAAAGGAGAATCTCCTGAGGTTTTATTTTGGGTGGGCTGTGCAGGTTCTTTCGATGATCGATACAAAGCCGTTACCATTGCATTTACTAAAATTCTGAATAAAGTAGGTATCAACTTTGCCGTGTTAGGGCAAGAGGAAAGTTGCACAGGAGATCCGGCCAGAAGAGCAGGAAATGAGTTTCTTTTCCAAATGCAGGCAATGAGCAATATTCAGGTATTGGATGGCTACAATGTTAAAAAGATTGTAACTGCTTGTCCGCATTGTTTCAATACCTTAAAAAATGAATATCCTGAATTGGGGGGTAATTATGATGTAGTGCACCACTCCCAATTCTTACAGGGCTTGATAAATGAAGGAAAAGTCACTTTAAAAGACGGTGGTGAATTCAAAGGAAAGAAAATCACCTTCCATGATTCTTGCTTTTTAGGAAGAGCCAATGGCGTTTATGAAGCTCCAAGAGATGTAATTAGAGCCTTGGATGCAGAATTAGTGGAAATGAAAAGATGTAAAACCAAAGGCTTATGCTGTGGTGCCGGTGGAGCGCAAATGTTCAAAGATGCGGAAAAAGGAAATAAAGAGATCAATATCGAAAGAACCGAAGAAGCCTTAGACACAGGAGCAGAAGTGATAGCCGCAGGCTGCCCCTTCTGCATGACCATGATGGGTGATGGCGTTAAAAACAAGGAAAGAGAGCATAATGTGAAGGTATTGGATCTTGCAGAGTTAATTGCTAAGAATGAAGGGCTTTAAATAGTTCTCAGTAATAGGTTTTAAGTTATAAGTAATTAGACATCAGAGCTGCACTTGTTTTGATGTCTTCTTTTTATTCAAGCCAACTTACTGTTTTTCTCGTTAATATTAAAATAGTGCATTTTTTTATTTAAAGACCCTTTTCATTGTTTAAGTGTGTCCCTGAGCATTTGGTGCCAATTTTTGTTTTTAATTCTAACTTAATCATTCATACTTTTTCCATTGATGAAAAAGTATGCAAAAAATCTAGGTAAAATGATGCTTCTTCCCGCAAATGCCAACGCCTGCCCGCCATTTTACCCTCCACCGCGCTTTTTCGCTTACAGCGAAATTGGGGGAGTTAGTTACTAATAAACTCATCAATTAAATTCGGACTTCCTATTCCCTTATAAAATTAAATTTGCCTTGTTTTTGGATAATTTTAAATTATTCGGTTGAAAGTATTTATTCTTTTAATAACTAAGTTGTTCCTGCGAGGAAAGCAGGAAAAAGAACTTCAATACAGATAAATAGAATTAATTACCTAGTAAGAATAGAATTAACCCGACCACTTCCGAGGAACTCGGAAAAGCGGGAGGGAGGAAAGTTTAGCGGGCCAGCGTTGGCCTTGAGGGTGGTAGCATTAAACTTTCTAGAATTTTTGTTTCTTTTTGTTCATGCAAAAAGAAAGTAAGGAAGATGAAAGTAAAGAAAATTGGTTTCTGTAAATATGTGACAAACTTAGTGGTTAGTCTCTTCTAAAACTTTTACTTATAGCTTTCTTCTTTCTTCTGATATTTGCTTTCAAAATTTCATCTAGCATAATGCTTAACAACATACATAAGCCAACAATGGAGGGAACTAATATATTATCTCCTAGAAAATCTAAAGCCAATGCCACGCATATAATCGCAATATTAGTCGCTATCATAATTAATGTAGTGCCGGAATGACTGAAACCCAAACGCATTAAAATATGGTGTAAATGTGTTTTGTCTGGTGAAAAAGGAGATTTCTTTTTTAATGCTCTGGAAATAAATACTCGGAGCGTATCGAATAAAGGAATAATGATGACTGAAACACCTACCGCAACCGAAGATTTTAATTTAAAAGGTGTTTCCTCAGGTAAGTAATGATTATAATCGATAAACTTTATAGTGATTACTGCCAAGGCGAAACCTATTAACAGTGCTCCAGTATCACCCATAAAAATTCGAGAAGGTTCCCAATTGAAGTTTAAGAAGGCTATTAATCCTCCGATAAAACCAAAGCAAACCATGGAGAAATATGTTTGCCCAACGAGAAAGAAATAAATTCCAAAAAAGAAAAAGGCAATAATCCCTATACTGCTGGCTAGGCCGTCCAAGCCATCGATCAGATTATAGGAATTGGTGATAACAATTAAAGTAAAAAGGGTTACCACTACACTGAGGATATAAGGAATCTCTTCAATAGAAAACAATCCGTAAAAAGAAGCCAAAGTGATATCCATTAAGATGATGACCATAAAAGAGGCTAAAAACTGAGCTCCAAGTTTTACAATCGGTCGAACAGGTACTAAATCATCTCTTAAGCCAACCACAAACATAATCCCCATAGCACCATAGAAAAATTTAAAACGCTGTAAGCCAACAAGTGGCATAAATATCAATAGTGCTATCATTACGCCTATAAAAATGGCTATCCCACCCATGCTAGGAGTATCACCGGTGTGGATTTTTCTACCACCAGGTTTATCCATGATATTACGTTTTTTGAAAAAGCCGATTACTAATGGCGTAACCAAAAAGGTAAGAATAAATGAGGTAATTAAACTAGCTAGGGTTTGGGGCATGTTTAAAATTTGATAAATCTACAACTTTAGCTTTATCCCAATCAATTTGGTCATCAGCCATTAACAGATCAACAAATTTAAAGTCTTTTATTAAATTATCTAATTTTTTGAGTGCACCTTTCAAACCAACATAAGATTTAAATTTTCTGACTGTACTTAATTCGGGTATTACAGGCTGTCCGGGATCAAAATCTCTAGGATGAAAATAGGTCATATTGTACTCACCTGAGGAAAACAATCTTTTTATTACTGGATACGGTAAAATCCTAAAATAACCTCCTCCTGAAAAAATTAATTTTTGACCTAAGGCAGCATGATAATTTATCGGAAATTCTTTTAATTCAATTCCGTTATACCTCAATAAAAAGGGTTGTGGAGTATCTAATATTGGTAAGCCACCATGAGAACGTGCAGCTGGGAAAATAGAAGCATCATGTGTGATGCCATTTTTGGCTAAAATCTCAAATGACCATAAAGCATTTTCAGTTATGGAAAAGCCCGGAGCCCTATAAGAAGTTACTTTTTCACCAATTGCTTGTTCCAGCTGATCCAAAGATATTCTTAAATCTTCTTCAAATTTTTCAGGGGACAATTCATAAACCAAAGGGTGAAGATTAGAATGTGACCCTATATGATACCCTCTATTCACTATTTCTTTAATGACATCCGGATATTTTTCAGCCACCCAACCCAGACAGAAAAATGTTGCTTTCACATTATTATCTTCCAATAAAG
>NZ_JAGXGF010000236.1 GCF_024636815.1 Marivirga sp. | reverse complement strand
TGACAAAGTAGGATAACCACTTATTCATTATTTATGAGCGAATTTTTCAGAAACAGAAAAGACGAAGAGAAAGAGTTGATTAAAAAATTCGAGAATCATATTCAGGGCAAAGATTTCCACTTTTTTGATGTGGAAGAACTTGAAAAAGTGGTTGAATTGTATTTGGATAATGACAAATTCATGAAGGCGCTAAAAGCCAGTGAATTTTCAGTTGAGCAATTTCCTTTTTCAGTTGAGCTTTTGATTCTCAATGCACATGTATTAGCGAGCAATACAAAATATGACAGTGCACTTCAGGTGTTGGATAGAGCCGAAAACATTCAGCCCAACGATGTCGATTTATTATTGACCAAAGCAAACGTTTTAACAATTTCAAATAGAAATCAGGAAGCAATTGAATGTCTGGAGAAAGCCCTTACTTTCGCTGAAGATAAAGACGAAGTCCTGTTTCAAATGGGAATGGCCTATCAGCAACTTGGGAAATATGAGGAAGCCATAAAAAATTATAAAGCTGTTTTAGAGGAAAATATTGACCACGAAAGTGCGATTTATGAATTGGCGTACTGCCTGGATGTGACTGATCAGTTGGAAGGAAGCATTGCCTATTATGAGAAATTTATTGATGCTGATCCTTATTCCTATCATGCCTGGTATAATTTGGGCGTGGTCCTTCATAAATTAGGCAAATATGAAAAAGCTATAGAGGCTTATGAATTTGCGGTAGCCATAGATGAAAATTTTGCTTCCGCTTATTTCAATATGGGGAATACGTATTCTGCACTGGAGAAAAACAGTAAATCTTTAGATGCTTTTTCTCAAACCTTAAGAATTGAAGGCCCTAGTGCAGAAGTATTTTGCCGCATGGCAGAAACTTATGATAAATTAGACCAAGCCGACTTAGCAATAAAATATTTTCAAAAGGCTGTAAAATTCGATTCGCTTTATGATGAAGCATATTTTGGAATGTCTCTGTGTCTTATCCAGCAAGAAAAATGGATAGAAGCAGTGCATTATTCTAAAAAAGCAATAAAAATTAATAAACATGAATCTAAATACTGGCAGGCACTAGCCAATGCAGAATATCAATTAGGGAATCAGAACTCCGCGATTGATGCTTATGAGGAAGCTGTTGCCCTTGACCCTGAAGAGGTTAGCTTGTTTTTAGATTGGTCATTTATTTATTACGAATCAGGTGATTTGGAGATAGCCATCAATATTCTTAAAGAAGGAATGGAGGATAATCCTGATGCTCCTGAGCTTTATTATCGAATGACGGCTTACCTAATTGAATACGGTAAATACAAAGAAGCCTTTATCTTTCTGGAAAATGCATTAGTTTTGGACTTTGAAATGCACACAGTGCTTTATGAATTCTTCCCAAGGGTTGAAACACAGAAGGCATTGTTCAAAATTATAGATCAATTCAGAAAAGATAACCAATAAAACATGAACTACGATTTAAAAGACATCCCTGAGAGACCAGCAAAACCAAGAGATGTAGGATTTACTATGGCTATGGACAAAGGACTTAGCCTAAGAGAAGTAGAAGATTTCATTGAAAGTAGCGGAGAATATACTGATATAGTAAAATTAGGATGGGCTACTTCTTATGTCACTTCTAATCTGAAGGATAAATTGGCGCTTTACAAAGAAGCGGGTATTCCGACTTACTTTGGAGGAACATTATTTGAAGCTTTTATCATCAGAGACCAATTTGAGGATTACCGCAAATTATTGGATAAATATGATATGCCATTCGCAGAAGTTTCAGATGGATCCATCGAGTTACCACATGACTTGAAATGTGACTATATCAGAAAACTTACTGATCAAGTTACGGTTCTTTCAGAAGTTGGCTCAAAAGATGCTGAAAAAATCATCCCTCCATACCAGTGGATTGAGTTGATGCAAACCGAGTTGGATGCAGGTGCCTGGAAAGTAATAGGAGAATCAAGAGAAGCAGGTAATGTAGGTTTATTTAGAGCCAGCGGTGAAGTTCGTTCCGGTTTGGTACAAGAAATCCTTACTAAAATTCCTTTTGAAAAAATTATCTGGGAAGCCCCACAAAAAGCTCAACAAGTTTATTTCATTAAATTAGTGGGTGCTAATGTAAATCTTGGAAATATTGCTCCAAATGAGATAATTCCTTTGGAAACCATTCGTTTGGGTTTAAGGGGAGATACTTTCCACCATTTTTTAAATAATAAAGATTTACTTTAAAACAGATTTTTGTGCGGTCGATTAAAGAATATTTTGTTCTGCTTTTAAAAGGCATTGCAATGGGAAGTGCTGATGTGGTTCCTGGAGTTTCAGGGGGTACCATAGCATTTATCACAGGCATATACGATGAATTGCTGAATAGCATCAAATCAGTTGATGGCACAGCTTTCAGATTATTATTTCAGTTTAAACTCAAAGAATCCTGGAGCCATATTAATGGCTCCTTTCTTATTACGCTTGTCGCTGGTATTGCAATAAGTGTTTTTAGTTTAGCAAAGCTGATTGGATTTCTCTTACTCACATACCCTGTTTTGGTTTGGTCATTTTTCTTTGGCTTAATCATTATTTCAGCGGTTTTAGTAGCAAGAGATATTGATAATAAAGATTGGAAAGCCCTTATTGCAGGAATTGTAGGAGTTTTTATTGCTTATTTTATTACATCCGCTTCACCCGCCCAAACCCCAGAAGCCTGGTGGTTTGTACTAATTTCAGGGGCTATTGCAATTTGTGCCATGATTTTGCCAGGTATATCAGGAGCTTTCATTCTTTTGATTTTAGGCAAATACAAATATATTATTGAAGCAGTAGAAACAGTTGATATAGGAACATTAGCAATCTTTGCTGTGGGTTGTATCATCGGACTTTTAAGCTTCGCTCGATTGATTTCCTGGTTTTTGAGGAATTATCAATCTCTCACAGTTGCCGTACTTGCAGGATTTATGATAGGCTCTTTAAATAAAGTATGGCCATGGAAAGTGGTGGATAGCTTCCGTATTAACAGTGAAGGCCAACAAGTTCCTTTGTTTGATCATAACGTATTGCCACACCAGTTTTTAAATGAAACAGGACAAGATCCGCAATTGATTCAAGCTATACTAATGGCAAGTTTAGGTATTTTTATTGTGGTGGCCATTGATAAAATTGCTTCCATGCTTAATGTTAAAAAAGCGGATATATGAAAACCTATGGTTTAATCGGTTATCCGCTTGAACACTCCTTTTCAGGTAAATATTTTGCTGAGAAATTTGAAAAGGAAAATATTAAAAATTGCGAGTATCGATTATTTCCAATTGAAAATATTCAGGAATTTGATGCATTGAAAAAGCAGGAAATTGCCGGTTTGAATGTCACCATTCCTTATAAAGAACAAATCATTCCTTTTTTAGATGAATTGGATCAACATGCTGAAGCCATAGGAGCAGTCAATGTAATCCAATTTAAAAATGGCAAAACCAAAGGCTTCAATTCTGATTATTATGGCTTTAAAGATTCACTTTTAATTTTTTTGCCAAAAGAATTTAATTCAAAAGCACTTATTTTAGGAACTGGAGGAGCATCAAAAGCCATCAAACAAGTATTGATTGATTTATCTATTCCTTTTAAGGTTGTATCCCGAAAAGAAGGTTTTGATTTTACTTATGAAGAGCTAAACTCAAAATCTGAAATTCTTGAAGATTTCCAACTGATAATCAACACCACACCATTGGGCACTTATCCTAAAGTAGAAGAAAAGCCTGATTTACCCTATAAAGCTTTAACAGAAAATCATTATTTATATGATTTGGTTTATAATCCGTCTGAAACGGCTTTTATAAAAGCAGGGGCAACCCAAGGAGCTAAGACATTAAATGGATTGGAGATGTTGATAGGTCAAGCTGAGAAGTCTTGGGAGATATGGAATAGAAGCTAACCACAATAAGTACAAAAGACAGCCGAAGGCTGTTAATTTTTAACCGCAAAGTACCTCTAAGGATTTCACAAAGGAACACTAAGTGACAGCTAAAGCTGTTTATTAATATTTCACTTTGTAATCTAAATTATATTTTCCTGCAAAATAACCTTGGTTATTTTCTTTTGTGAGCTTTCCCGATTTTGTCGGGACAAGTAGTGATAGCCTCAGTGCAACTTAGTGGTTAAATCAAATCTCAAATTTCGCCAGAGGCGATAGTAAGTCCCACTAGCCGGAGGCAAGCGGAAGGAAAATATTTGTAGTCTATCGCCATCCTCTGGATGGTGATGATTACTCGCGCCTCAGGCGCTTGATAATAAGGCTCTTCAATAAATGCCCCTTATTTCTCAACTAATTTAATGATCTATATTTTCAACAAAACCTCTCCAAATACATGCTCATCTCTTCCTGAATTCCTTTTGCTTTTGCTCCAGCTGCTTGAGCGAAGTCTTTTTCTGATGAACTATAAATAATTCCTCTCGAAGAATTAACTAATAAGCCTCCATTTTCATTTAGCCCATATTTTGAAAGCTCTTCCAAATCTCCACCTTGTGCACCAACTCCTGGCACCAATAAAAAATGATTGGGAACTGATTTTCGGATTTCTTGGAATTCTTTAGATCGGGTTGCTCCCACCACATACATTAAATTTTCTTTAGTTCCCCATTTTTGAGATACCTCCAGCACTTTTTGATAAAGCTTTTCACCTGATTTTAATTCTTTAAACTGAAAATCCTTTCCGCCTTCATTGGAAGTCAGTGCTAATAGAATCACCCATTTATCTTCAAATTCAAGAAAAGGCTCAACGGAATCACTGCCCATATAAGGTGCGACTGTGATGGAATCGAAATTCATCTGTTCAAAAAATGCTTTTGCATACATTTTGGATGTATTGCCTATATCTCCTCTTTTGGCATCAGCAATAGTAAAAACATCTTTCGGAAGATATTCTATCGTTTTCTGTAAACTTTCCCAGCCTTTAATGCCCAAGGCCTCATAAAAAGCAATATTGGGTTTATAAGCCACTGTATAATCAATAGTCGCATCAATTATCTGTTTATTAAATTCAAAGATGGGGTCTTTTTCTTTTAAGAGATGCTGTGGGATTTTATTGATATCCGTATCCAAGCCAACGCAAAGGTAGCTTGATTTGGATTTGATCTGGTGGGAGAGTTCTTGGTAGTTCATGCTTTTATGATAGGCTAGTAAATAAACCTGTCAGGTTTGTAAAATTTAAGAATAATGAAATGGTATTGTTTTCAACATCAATTGCCAGTATAAACCTGACAGCTTTTTAGAAGTCAAATTCTTGTAGGTGCACCAGCAACCGGGGAACAGAACTTTAAACCTGTCAGGTTTTGAAATAATTAACAACCACACGCTTTTGGTCAAACTGATTAATTAAAAAAAGTTAAACCTGACAGGTTTCAAATCTATTCTTGTTTTCAAAAATAAATTATCTAAAATCTAATACTTCAATATCTGGATACTCAGATGGATTAAAAACGAAATCCTCTGAGCTTAAAGAATCATCCACTTTGAAGTTCGTCACTTCATAATTGAAGATATTTCCAGCTCTATCGAAAATGGTCCATTTATCCAATAAATTGGTTTTCTTATCAATTTTCAATCTGATTTTGTAAAAGGACTCATCTTTATCTTCTGGCACTAAGTCAATTACATGATACTGAGCATTACCTTCTCCAGCCATGTATAAATATTTGTAGCCTTCCTGATAAGCCTTATAAATTTTGCTTGGATTCATCTCACCAGCTTCTTCATCATAGTTATTGATGGTCACTTCATTGGCTTCTCTCAAGTAAGTCCAAACAGTTTCATTATTATTAACGATTAACTGCCCAGCTACATCTGCTTTAAATTTATCACCACTGACTACGATTTCTCCTTTGAAAGTATCGGTGATATCTTCCATTTTATTTTCAAGTGTTTGTGTGAAAGTGGCTGTAAACCCTGGAATATTACTGTATTTAGCACTCATTTGATCCAAGATTTCTTTGGCTTTTGGATCATTCTGTGCGAAAACGGTGATGCTATAAATAAATAGCATCATAATTAATGTGAATTTTCTCATCTCTTTATCTATTCTTTTTCTAATGATTCTTATCGATATTGTTCAATAATTGTTCCAAACTATATTCATCAGGAATTAATACTTCCCGAGCCTTGCTTCCTTCAAATGAGCCTACTATTCCGGCAGCCTCAAGTTGATCAATTAATCTCCCTGCTCTGTTGTAACCTAATTTTAGTTTTCTCTGGATTAATGAAGTACTTCCCTGCTGATGTAACACAATCAATTTAGCAGCTTCATCAAATAAGGCATCTCTTTCGGATAAATCTACCTCCCCTACTTTGCTTTCATCATCATCACCTGCAAATTCAGGGAGCTGATAAGCTCTTTCATAGCCTCTTTGGTTACCGATGAATTCTACCACCTCATCGATCTCTGGAGTATCTATAAAAGGACATTGCAGACGTATCAAGTCAGAGCCTTGTGACAACAACATATCTCCCATTCCTACTAACTGCTCCGAGCCACCCGTATCCAAGATAGTTCGTGAATCAATTTTAGAGGTCACTCTAAAGGATAATCTTGCAGGGAAATTGGCTTTGATGATACCCGTAATAACATTTACTGAAGGTCGCTGTGTAGCGATAATCAAATGAATACCAATTGCTCGGGCTAATTGAGCTAATCTGGCAATAGGTGTTTCCACTTCTTTTCCAGCCGTCATCATCAAATCTGCTAACTCATCTATTACCAAAACAATGTATGGTAAAAATTTATGCCCTTTTTCAGGATTTAATTTCCTGCTAACAAATTTGGTATTGTATTCTTTCAAATTTCTGCAACCTGCATCTTTCAGTAAATCATAGCGATTATCCATCTCAATACAGAGAGAATTTAATGTATTCACTACCTTTTTAGTATCCGTAATAATTGGCTCTTCCGTTCCCGGCAACATCGCTAAAAAGTGTCTTTCCAGTTTATTGAAAAGCGTTAATTCCACTTTTTTAGGATCAACCAAAACAAATTTTAGTTGGGATGGGTGCTTTTTGTAAATCAAGGAGGCCAACATCACGTTCAAACCAACGGATTTACCTTGACCTGTTGCTCCTGCCATCAATAAGTGAGGCATTTTGGCCAAATCAGCAATATATACATCATTACTGATGGTTTTGCCCATAATAATTGGTAATTCTTTATCGCTCTTTAAGAATTTATCAGTGGCAAGTACTGATTTCATACTCACCATTTCACGGTTTTTGTTAGGTACTTCTATACCAATAGTACCCTTTCCTGGT
>NZ_JAGXGF010000235.1 GCF_024636815.1 Marivirga sp. | reverse complement strand
CCTCTAAACAGCGATTTTCTTCCTAAAAATTCCTTACAATAGCCCGCTATTGCTTCAGAATTTTTAGTTGAAACTCACTATTTACAGGCGTTCTGAATCCTAAATTAGAATCGAACTCAGGTTACTAGCTAATTTTTCGGGTGATGCTCCATTTTCGTTTTCTTTCGCTGGCGATTTCTTCATCCAGGGCTTCGAAACGAGAGGCATGACTTACAAATTCAGGTAGAATATTTTTCATTTGCATGATCATACCTAATTCATTTTCATCACTCATTAAATCATTAAGTTTTTGCAATTCCTTAATGATGTCTTTATGCCCCATTCTTTCCGTTTTGGCAATTAGAATCTTTTCATGATGGGTAGGCAAAGTAGTTTCTTTATCGCTTAACAATTCCTCGAATAATTTTTCACCTTCACGAAGTCCTGTAAATACAATCTTAATATCAACATCAACTTCATAACCTGATAATTGAATCATTTTCTTGGCCAGATCAATTATTTTAATGGACCTACCCATATCGAAAACAAATATTTCTCCACCAAACCCCATAATTCCAGCTTCAATTACTAATTGACAAGCTTCAGGAATAGTCATGAAATAACGGGTTACATCAGGATGAGTAACAGTTATAGGTCCACCTTTTTCAATTTGCTTTTTAAATAATGGAATAACAGAGCCATTAGAGCCTAATACATTTCCAAAACGGGTAGTGATAAATTGAGTATTATTTTTGACTTCTTCTGATTTGGAATCATTTAAAGACTGTACATAAATTTCAGCCAATCTTTTGGTTGCTCCCATTACATTTGTTGGATTCACGGCCTTATCGGTGGAAACCATTACAAATTTCTTGACATCATATTGAACAGAAAGGTCCGCAAGATTTTTGGTACCAAAAACGTTGGTAGCCACTGCCTCAAAAGGATGCATTTCCATTAGAGGCACATGTTTATAGGCTGCTGCATGATATACTACATGTGGTCGGTATTTATCAAAAATAATCTCTAGCCTTCTTTTATTGGCCACGTCCATTATAACAGGAATAATTTCTACTTCTTTATCTAGATCTAAATTTGTAAGCTCAATATCAATTGCATATAAGAAAGATTCTGCCTGATCGAGTAAAATAAGTTTGTTAGGTTTTACTTTTAGAATTTGCTTGGCAATTTCAGAACCTATTGATCCAGCAGCACCCGTGATCAAAACTGTTTTTCCTTCTATATCCTCCGCTACTTTAGGATTTTTCAGTTTAATAGACTCTCGACCCAGTAAATCTTCGATACGAACCTCTTTGATTTGGTTCATGCTTAATTCACCATTTATCCATTTATCAGGAGAAGGTACAGTTCTAACTTTTACATGGGCTTTTAAACAGTAATCAACTAATTCATTTTTGCGCTCAATTGAAAGATTCGCTATAGCTATTACAATTTCATGAACACGGTATTTTTCTAAAATATCATCTAAATTATAACCTGCATCATAAATTGGTGCACCATTAAGAACTTTACCTACTTTCTTGAGATCATCATCTACAAACCCAATCACTCGCATTCTAGCATTAGGGTCAGCATCGATCACTTGCTTTGTAATAATTCCATATTGGCCAGCACCAAAAATCATTACATTTTTTCTATGTCGAACTGCATCACGATAGTATGCAAAGAGGTTTTTTACTAAAACACGGTAAGAAAATAGGATAACTACAGCCAAAATAAAGCTGATAATCAAAACCGAAAGTGGGATAATTACGCTACCTGTATACCAAAAATTAAGATAACTTACTATTGCTATTAATACAGTGCCAATAAAGGTAGTGTAAGAAATTCTTAGTCCATCTTCAATGGAGGTATATCGAATAATGCCTGCATAACTTTGAGTCAGGAATATCGCTAACAGATGACATATTGAGAAAAGAACTAGGCCTTCAGTAAATTTAAAAGCTAAAACTTCCTCTATATTAAAGTTAAATCTTAATAAGTATGCAAACAAAATTGCAGACATCAACAATACTAAGTCGATTACAAGAATAATCCACCTAGGTAGAAAGCTGATATCGTTAATTTTCTTAATCATTGCAATACAAATATAACCTATTTAATATTTTCTTATAATAATTTAAGCTTTTATTTTAAAAAGGTGCTTATTTTTTTGATAACCATCCCTTTTTGTTCGTCCGTTAAAGATGAACTTGAAGGAAGACAAAGTCCTTTTTGAAATAAATTTTCAGATACCCCTGATAAATAGGCTTTACAGTTATTAAAGATAGGCTGTAAGTGCATTGGCTTCCATAAGGGTCTGGTTTCGATATTAAATTTTTCTAGTTCTTGTCTTAATTCTTCAGGTTTTTTAGTCAACTTCTCATTGAATAAGACACAGGTTAACCATCGATTACTAAAAGCGCCTTTTGGCTCTGATAAAAAATCGAAGCCTACTGAATCAAGTTCTTTTTCATAGAAATCGTGATTTGCTCTTCTATGTCCCACCCATTTATCCAATACTTTCATCTGACCTCTCCCAATTCCTGCAGCAATGTTACTCATTCTGTAATTATAGCCGATTTCGGAATGTTGATAATAAGGGGCTGCATCTCGAGCTTGAGTTGCTAAAAACCGTGATTTATCAATCCAATCTTTCCTTTTTGATACGAGAGCACCACCACCTGAGGTTGTGATTATTTTATTTCCATTAAATGAATAAACGCCAAAATCACCAAAAGTTCCTAAAGGTCGACCATTTAATTTAGAGCCTAAGGCCTCAGCAGCATCTTCAATCAATGGGATTTCATATTTTTCTGAAATAGCCTTTACTTCCTCTATTTTTCCTGGCATACCATATAAATGGACAAAGATAATTGCTTTTGGTTTCTTCCCTTTTGCTATATAATCTTTAATAGATTTTTCTAAAAGTTCAGGATCCATATTCCAAGTTTCCTTCTCGCTGTCAATTAAAACTGGTTCAGCCTGCTGGTAAACTATAGGATTAATTGTTGCGGAAAACGTAAAACTTGATGCCATAACCACATCATCATTTTTTACTCCTATTAAAATCAATGCTAAATGAATTGCAGCAGTACCCGAACTTAAGGCAGCAGCATAAGGAATATTATTATACTCCTGAATATCTGTTTCAAAGCCATTTACATTTGGTCCTAAAGGAGCTATCCAATTTTCATCAAAAGCATGTTGTATAAATTTGATTTCGTCTCCACCCATATGGGGGGCTGATAAAAATATTCTCTCGTTCATGGGTTATATATCTCCTAATTGAGGTCTAAGTACGATTTCTTCTACTACAGTTCTCTCTGATAACGAATAAGCTGACCAAACTGATTCAGCAACATCCTCTGCTTTCATAAATCTTTCATGAGGCAAATCTACCCCTTCCCAACTGGCCGTAAATGTTGCACCAGGAAGGATAGCGGTTACTTTAATACCTTCTTCTTTCAATTCTTCTCTCAAGCATTTAGTAAACCCTTGCATAGCATATTTTGTGATACTGTAGGAACCACCGCTTGCATAGGCTGTAATTCCAGCAATGCTACTCATAGAAAATATATGTCCCTTTTTATGTGGTAGTATAGAAGGCAATAATGCTCTAGTAAGATGATAAGCTGAAAATAAATTTGTATTCATCATCATTTCCAAATTCCCTTCAGGTTCATCTTGAATACTACCTGGAATGAAAACCCCAGTATTATTCACTAATACATCTACCTTAGGTGTAGTTTTCAAAACAAAATCTGCAAAAGCAGCTACCTCTTCTCTTTTTGACAAATCTGCAGCTTTTATGTACACTTTAGTACTATGTGATTTTTCTATTTCTTCTTTTAAGACTTCTAAATCAACTTCATTTCTAGCGCAAGTGATGATATTAAAACCATTTTCAGCAAAACGAAGTACCAAAGCTCTTCCGATACCTTTTGTACCTCCAGTAATTACTATAAATTTATTCATTTCTAATTTGAGTTATCTTTGGTTTGAAAATACGAAACTAAACAATAATCTTGTAGTTCTACAAACTTACAAAATTCATTAGCGTATTGGATTAAAGTAATCATGAGTATAATCTTAAAATCCAATTATCATTAAAGAATTGAAATAACTTTTATAATAAAGAAAAATTTCGTGCTAACTTTAAATTTGAAGATTCAAGAAACAACAACCTTATGAAGTCTATAGGCGCCTATTTTATATTTTTGGGAAGTATGTTTGTGAGGCGAGAGTCCTTTTCATCCTATTTCAAACTTACCATAAATGAATGTATTTCCATAGGGTGGAATTCCATTTTAATTGTAGCTATTACATCAACCTTTATGGGAGCTGTAACTACAGTTCAAACTGCCTATAATTTAGTAAGCCCACTAATTCAAAATTATGTAGTAGCTCAGGTGACTAGAGAAATGGTGGTGTTGGAGTTAGCACCTACCATTACAGCCATAGTTATAGCTGGTAAAGTGGGATCTAGTATTGCAAGTGGTTTAGGGACCATGAGAATAACTGAGCAAATTGATGCTTTAGAAGTTATGGGGGTCAATGCGTCTTCTTATTTGGTTCTTCCAAAAATCATAGCAGCTATGATTATGTATCCTTTATTAGTAGTAATAGCTGGTTTTCTTGCTTTATATGGAGGATATATAGCCGGAACCATGACGGGCATATTGACAGAAACTGAATATGTTTACGGAATAAGAATTGATTTTAATCCATTTACCATTCAGTTTGCACTTATCAAATCAGTAGTATTTGCATTTTTAATTGCTTCAATCTCTGCTTATCAAGGTTTCTTCACTACTGGTGGTGCTTTGGAGGTAGGTAAGTCCAGCACTAGTGCTGTTACGAAAAGTTGTATTGCAGTTCTTTTGGCTGATTATATTTTAGCAGAATTATTATTAAACTAAGAGATGATAGAAATTAATAATATATCTAAGTCCTTTGATGGAACTCAAATTTTGGATGATATTTCGGGGAAGTTTGAAAGAGGTATTACCAATCTGATAATCGGGGCCAGTGGAACAGGGAAAAGTGTTTTATTGAAATGTATAGTGGGCTTAATTACTCCTGAAGAAGGGGAAGTCCTTTACGATGGAAGATCCTTTTTAAAAGCTGATAAAGAAGAAAAAGCTCAAATGAGAAGAGAAATCGGTATGCTTTTTCAGGGAGGCGCATTATTTGATTCCAAAAACATAGAAGAAAATGTGATGTTTCCTTTGGACTTGCTAACTGATATGAAGAAAGACGAAAAGCTTGATCGCGTCAACAATGTATTGAGCCGAGTTGGATTGGAAAATATCAATAAAAAAATGCCAGCTGAAATAAGTGGTGGACAGAAAAAAAGGGTTGGTATTGCCAGAGCAATTGTAAATGATATCAATTATTTATTCTGCGATGAACCTAATTCAGGACTTGACCCGAGGACTTCTCTTCTAATTGACGAATTAATTCAAGAAATCACGCATGAGCTTAATGTGACGACCATTATGGTAACTCATGATATGAATTCAGTTATGGGAGTAGGAGAATACATTATGTACCTGGCAAGGGGAAAAAAAGTATGGGAAGGAAATTCTGATAATATTTTGACTTCTGGTCAAGAGGATCTGGAAGACTTTATTTTTGCTAGTAAGTTTATGAAGAAGCTAAGGAAAACGCTTTAGGAGCCCCCTAGCCCCCAAAGGGGGGAGTTGCAGCCTTGAAATCCCCAAAGAGGGAAATTGAATATTGTAGGTTGAAGGATGTTGGGTGATGGGTGTGGGGTTTATTAGTAATTAGAATAAGGCAGTTAATTGAACGCTGCCGTTATGAATTGTTTTTTGTGCTTGGCTTTTTCTGCCGATATACTGTATGATTAGATTTAAATCACCAATTATTTTTCGTCTTAGAGATAGATTCCAAACATAGTTATCACCTGCTCTAAGCCCTTCAAACATTTCATAGGCCAATGGACTCTGATCATCTCCCAGATCTGAAATAACACTCACATAGCTAAACTTTGATTCCAAAATGCCATTTTGAGCTTGGATTAATTTATTAGACAGTTCTAATGAATTTACCATTACCTCACCTCCAATAGCTTCATTAGGACTCCATTTATTTTCATTTTTATAAGCTAAACTAAGCCTTATATTTTTACTTCCTTGCCATATTATTTTAGGAATTATAGCGGTAGTACTGAATTGATAATCTCTTTCTTCTACTCTATCGGAATAGGAAATATTTTGCGAGGATTTATAAAGTGTATTAAAATTCCAATCATTGAAAGCGTTCAGTGTTCCTGATAAATGAAAATTCTTTCTATCCATTCCTTCAAACCCATCCAAAAGTAATTGTTTCCTATTGGACTGTGACCAACCTGATTCTAAGAATGCATCTCCACCTCTATTATAAAAGAAGGTAGATTTCCACATATTTCTTGAGGAGAGTATATTTTCATTATCTTGTGTATTAAAAGGTGAAATTCTATCAGACCATTTTTCAAAGGTATTTTTTGTATCTAGATTTGCATTGAAATTACCCGACAGTTTCCCTAGGTATTGAAGCAAATTTTGGGATTTAGCCCAACTACCAGGCATTTTCCATCGCAATTGATATTGTAAATTATTGATAAAAGCCGTTTGGTAATCATCGCCCATGGTCAATACTTTTACATAATTTCTATCTCCATAATCTGTTTCATCCTCAAAAAACTCATTAAGTTCCTGCTCTCCATTTTCATTCAAATCGGAATAAGAGTATGTACCTAATCCACGCGCTACCTCCATGAAAAAGTAGCTTCTTTGTAAAACTCTACCCGTTCCCGTTTGAAAATTCAAGTTTTGAATGATATTTCCATCCCAAAAAGAAGATTGCCAGTTCAGCCCACCTTGAAAATATTGCTCATCTTGTGAAGAATCAAATTTTTGTTGGATGCTTCTTCTTAAAATATTCATAGAAAGCCTATTAGTCTCCCCTAAATTAAAAGTGGATTTTAGCTGTGTATTCTGAGCATCCTCCAATTCAGTCATTGTCCCTTCAAAAGGTTTTTTATCTGAGCGAAATTCATGCGACAAACTGAAATTCCATTTCCCTGAATCTTCTTTATTGATATAAAACTGATGGCTATCAAAATATTGGAAGCTACCGCTTAACTCTCCTTTATTTCGAATTTGGTGTTGTTGGGTTCTAAAGCTATAACCAGGCATTAATTTGTATTTAGCAAATTTAAAATCGACTACAGCCTTTTTCCAATCAGTATTGAAATCATCATTTTTACTTTCCATCAAAAATCCATCTATACTAATTCTTAAATCTCCTTCATTCTGAAAATTTATATTATGCTGATAACCATTCCCCTTGTTCTCTTTATTTCTAAGAGCCAAATCATAACGTAAAACTTGATTATCAGTCTTGATAGTGGTTCCTAGATTTACTAAATGCTCTTCACCTGCTTGAAAAACAGCAGATTCATCCATACCCCAATTTCTGTTAAAATCCATATTACGGAATGGCTGAACAGGTGCAAAGGCAGAATCTAAGTATTCATATTTAATAAAGTAATTGATATTAGCATTCTTCATGAAGTTGATAATCTTAGGAGATGATTTGAATCCAAGTGCCAGAGCATTTCCTTTTAATTGAGTATTACTTTTATTAAATCGGTTACTTACAAATTCGGAACCGGCATATTCAAAGCTAATATCTGATTTATCCTTGAGTTGATAGTTTAACCCAATATTGATCACTTGTTGATTCTGCGGTAAAGCCATTTTTTTAATTGGCTCATAATTGCCTTGAGGCATTCCATCAATTGGTGCTACCCATTCATAAACCACTCCATTTTCTGCTGAATTGGCAATTCTATAATTTCCGCTATTCTCCCCTACCATGGTAAAATTCAATTGATAATGAGCGGTTTCAGGATTTTTTGATGACTTGAAAATATGAAATGTCTTTCCATTCAAAACCGTATCTACTTTAGCATACCTTGTTTTATCAGGGGCAAATCCTAAACTATCGATAGAAGGAATTTCAGCATAGCGCGAATTTCCACTTAAAGAAGAGAGTTCATCTAGATCAGACTGACTCAAGTCTTGAATTTGATTATCAGGCTTATCAGCTTGTTGAAAATAGCCAATATTCAATTCTAAATTTCCAATCGATTGTTCGTGCTTAAGCGTTGTTACATTTCGATTATATTGTCTGTCCGAATATTCGAATTCAATTTGAATTACACTATATTTTGAAATATAAATATTCGAATTAAAAATTATTTCTGCGGAATTATAATCTATCACATAATCATTTTCCAAACCTCTTTGCAATTGTTCTCCATCTAAAAATACTTTTTCAGAACCCGCCATGATGAAAATAAAGGGCTCGTTCTGTGGTCCTTCAATCCTGTAAGGTCCTAAAACCCCTTCTAAAGGCTCAATATTTTGCACTCCAGTTTTACTTCTAGCAAAGGAAGTCACCAGTTGAGTATTGGATTGAGAAGAATCAAATGAAAGTATTGAAGATGAAATACCCAAGCCTTGCACTTGTCGGTTATATCTCAAAAAATTAAGCTGATTGCTGGACTGGATATTTAAATCACCCGCTTCTAATCCCCAATTTTCATTAATCAACTGCACATTAACTCTATCAAAATCTTGCAATCGTTGAGTATTACCTTCAGGTTCAAATGGCATTTGCTGATCAGTCATTCTAGCTTGAAGCTTCAAGTCCTCAGAAATATTTCCAGAAATGGTTAAGTCCATAACAGAATGCATCATAGCAGATTGTTGACCTCCTGCTGAAACGGATCGCATAAAAGCACCTGAAATTTCTATACCTCCTAAACCCAGTAATTCCTGAGTAGATTTTGAGGTTATATTTTCAGCATGAATTTTATTGGTAAATCGGGCGGTACTATCAAAATAATGTTCGGGTACAGAAGTGGAGACAATTGGCTGATTTTTAGGTATATAATTAAAGCAGACTAATAGTATATCCTTTGAATCTGTTTTATTAAATTTCAGAAATCCCTCTGATAGTTCATGCAGTATTATTTCTCCGAATTGATTTTCAACTTCTATGGAAGCAGAAATTATTAAAACGGAATCGGGCAATGAAATAGCTGAATAAGGTGTTTGTAAACAGTGATTTTGGGCATTTAAAAGCACTGGACTAATAAAAAAGCCCAATACTACTAAAAAAATAGATTTCCTTGCCCACTTCAAAACTACTCCAGTCTTTTTAATTCAATATAAAAGGTTGTCCCATTATTTGGCTCAGATTCAAACCAAATTTCACCACCTGCATGCTCAATTCCTCTTTTGGCAATTGCTAACCCAATTCCTGAACCGCTAGATTTTGTTGTAAAGTTAGGTAAAAATACTTTGTTATAATTGTCTTCAGGAATACCCATTCCATTATCTTGAATTGATATTTTAACATTATCATCTATCAATTCAATTTTAATATTGACTTTTATCTTTTCCTCCCCACTTTGTAATGCATTCAATACCATATTATTAAAAGTCCTCTCCATGATTTTTGGATCTGCAAACGCATAAATATCTTCCTGAGGCATTTCCAGATTTATTTCTACATTTTCCGCCCTGAAAAAATCAACTACTTTTTTCAATATCTCACTGATACAAATCTTTTCATTTTCAGGAATTGGCATTTTAGCGAAAGAGGAAAAGGAAGTTGCAATATCACTTAGATTTTCAATTTGAGACAAAATGCTATCAATTTTTGCTGAAGCTTCAGGCATTGGATTATCAGATCTCTGAATCTTCATTTGTAAATGTTGCAAAGAAAGCTTCATAGGCGTAAGCGGATTTTTAATTTCGTGCGCCACTTGTTGCGCCATTTCACGCCAAGCAGATTCCTTCTCTGTTTTACTCAGCGCCAGTCTACTTTTCTCCAATTTGAGAAGCATTTGGTTATATTCCTTAATAAGTAAGCCAATTTCATCATCCACTTGCCAGCTTATCGGTTTATTTTCAGCAGACAAATTTACTTGTGACAGTTTCTGCTTCAGTAAATTTAATGGAGAAGTTAAAATGTTAGTGGCGGTGTAGGCCAGAAATATGAATATGATAAATGAGCCGACAAAAATATTGAAGACGTTATTTAATAAATCTGTCAAAAGCAGATCATATTCTTTATTGGATTTAAAAAAAGGACTCCCCAAGATTGCTAATAATTCACCAGAATTAAAAGAGCGGATTCCAACATAGGCAGATTGATAATTCAGATTTCCAACTCGTTCCTCCAGTGTAATGGTTTTCTGCCCATTCTTATAAATTGAAGCATAAGCTTGTGGGTTAATTTTGTAAGACAATAAATTCTTTTCAAAAACCTGAGGCTGACTGGTTAGAAATAATTGACCATTTAAATCATAGAGGTTTATGTCTGCATTAATTATCTTGGTAATAGTAGAGATCTCATTGCTTAAATTTGCCTTATCTACGATTCCATTTTCATATTTCATGAGTAAAGGCACTAATTGACTAGCTACTCTATTGGTATTTTCTTCATATTTGGAAACTATATCTTCTAGAAAAGTGGCATTCACAAACCCAATTGTAGAGATACTTACTGATAAAAGAGGAATTAAAAAAGCAAGAGAAAAATAGAGTTGAATCTTAGCACTTAAGCCTATGGTTCTCGTTTTCCAATAAATTTTTAAAAACTGGATAGCCGATGCTATGAATACCAAAATAAAGCAAAGAATAAAGAAAAATGATGTGTTGGAGAAAAAGCGATACCAGAAATTACTCTTTTGACTAAAAATCAATTTTTCATCATTATCAACTACCACATTGAATTTATAATTACCATCAGCCTGAATTTTAAGCAATTGCTCATCATTTTTGATATCGTTTTTCACAACATCAGGAAAATTCAAATCACCCACACTGTATGATAAAGTGTCATTTTTATAAAGGGCGTAATCATAAGGTACCTCAAGAAAAGTGGGAATATTTCTATTTTTTACCAATAACTCAGGAAATACATTATCAGGTCTAATTTTTTTAGGTTTGAACTCCAATACTATTTTAGCAAATACAAAATCATAATGTTTAATTTCAAATACATAAATATATTTCCGCTGTAATTGATTTCCTTCTGTATTACCTACTAAATACAATTTAATATCTCCTCTCTTATTTCTTTCATTCATTTGATGGATAGGATAGGAAGAAGACATAGGCAAAGTCCCACTAGGATAAATAGTGTTTCCTTCCGCATCAAAGATTTTTACAGACTTTTCATATTTATCAAAATAATCATTCAGATAATACTTTTCTATTTTATCGACAATTGTCTTATATGGAGTTAAAGGCATTAGAAATTGCCTCTTTATATATTCGTCTTTCTGTAAACTTTCATCCAATTGCACCAACATATATTCCGCGAGTACATCATTTCCGTTAATTATTCTATCCGCAAGAATATTTCTCTGCCTGGCTTCACTTTGTTTTTCCATGTACTGAACAGAAATGGCATTGATAATTGAAATAGCCGTAATCAATAAAAATAAGTAGATGAAACTAAGGAAATTGATGTTTTCAAGCGCGTTCCCAAGATTTGCAAAGTAAATGACTGTATTTAAAGTAAGAACGGTTGCCCCTATCCAAAATATTGAATAGTCAAAGAAGAAGGCAAAGAATGAAAAAATCCCGAAGCAAAAGAATTGAATTACTATAAAACGAACAGCATTTACATTTTGCCTAGAATTAAATAAATGAGTGAGTTTAAAAACCTCAAATAGCAAAAATCCGAACAGCAAGACGATGCCAAAGGACAATATTTGAAATATGCTGAATTCTATTGACAACGTACTGTCTAGACCCCAGTTAGAATGGATATAAATCAAATAAATAAAATAGAAAATACCGATGGTTGCCAGGTAAGAAAGTAAATTGACACCCAAACCAATAAAGTTTCTTCTTTTAGCTATTTTCCAAATGTATTTTGAAACCCGTCTAATTGAAAAATATCCAATAATGAAAAACAACACACAATTAATAATGAGGTAGCCAAGAGAAGGGTTAAAATCTGAAGATGCAAAAAATTTAGGATCAAAGAGCTTCAAATCTTTCGTATGAAACGGGAAGTCAAAAAGTTCCATCATTCCCCATAAGGCTGAAACACCAATTATGAATGACGCTATTTTAATGAATATATTTTTTCTGGAACTGCTAAAAATCCATAATAAATATATTAATGTAATAGCTAAAATTAATTCTAAAAAGATGATAATATAATGCAGTTCTTTATAATAGCTTTCAAAATCATCTGCTAAAGAAATATAGAAAATTGGATTTCCATCTAAATCATTTAAAGTATAGGATTTCTCTGTTTCGGTTTGATGAAGATTGATACCTGAAGGAGGTAAAATTTCAGTATTATATCTTGACTGGATATACTCATTATTGACATCATAATATTCAAAAAGAGGAATCACAGAGACTAAATTAATGTCTCCACTTTTAGATTTTATGGAGTATTCAAGATATTGACCAGATTGCTTGCTTATAAAATGCCAATCTTCTTTTCGGTATTTTTTGGATTCCGGTGCATAATGTTCATCTGACCAATAAACTAGTGATGTATTTTTAAAAATAAAAAACGGGTAAGTGCTTTTGATCTTATTCAAAGATTCAAAATCCAAAGAATTATTTTGAGAGAAATACTTTAACCACTCTCCTTTATCGTCTTCAACCTTTTGAAGCTCATAATTGAGTTTACTTTGTGTTTTAGAAATGAAGTTCTCCCTATCTATTTCCTTAAAATGATAATAACTTCTTAGAGATATTATTAATACCACTAAGATGGATAAAAGAATATAAATGGAAAATTTCTTCACAAATAATTGATGAATTTTTAAAGCATCAATATAGCAATAATCATACTGGAGTTTAAAAAATTAACTTGAAATAGATTAAAATAAAGGATTTAATAAGAGGACTTTAAGAATTCTGCTTTCTAGAAAGGATTTCTTTAATATTAATCTTTTTATTTTGCTTTTTACTGTTTCTATACCACAAAATTCCGATTACCATAGCAACCAGATAAGGAGCAGCAAATAAGTACAAAATACCGATGTTCAATGTACTAGCAATTCCTATCTCTCCATTATTTACATTGTTTTCCACAGTAGCCCTGCACATAGCACATTGAGCTGCAATATCACCTAAATTAATGAATAGGAAAGAAACCAGTAAAAATAGAAGCTTTTTCATTTAATTTATTTTTAAATAGAACCCAAAAAAATAATAATGAGTTCTGATTAATTCAGATAATATGGACTAATCATCAGATAAACCACAACTCCCGTAATGGAAACAATCAACCAAATAGGAAATGTCCACTTGACAATTTTTTTATGCTTCTCAATCTTATCAGTTAATGCATAATAGAAAGCAAAAAGAACAAAAGGAACAACCACAGCTGCTAAAATTATATGAGGTAATAAAATACCAACATACAAGCCTCTCCACCGCATTATTTCTTTACTTTTTTCAAAATCATCCAAAACTCCATTACCGTTTAAATCTCCATAAATAGTTGAATCAGCCGTAGAATGATAAATGACATAACTCACTAAAAAAAGAGAACCAAGCATAAAAGCAATAGACATCATACTCTTATGAGCTTTGATGTTTTTTTGCTTAATAAAATATAATCCTAATAATAAAACAACAGTTGTGATAGAATTAAAGGTAGCATTCAGATGTGGTAGAATATAAACCCAATCGCCAGCACCTTTTATTTTTTCGGGTGCGAATATAAGAATTGCAACTACTACAGGAATTGCAATAGATAAAACCCAAATTAATTTAATATATGATTTTTGTTTACCGTTTACTGATTCCATTTATCTATTACTTAATAAAACTCTTATCTCTAATATCAATCTGTCAACTTCTTTTGTTTCATAGCCATCATAATAGCCTCTAATTTTATTTTCATTATCCAATAAAACTAAAGTATGATCAACCGCTATGGTTTCCTCAGCAGGATGCTTCCCTTCCCAATCTTCTGTAGGAAATGCGTAGATACAATTAATAAGGTTATCCTTCTGTTCTTTGGGATAAAGAATAGATTTTGTTCTAGCATCAGGTAAAAATAATTCGGTGCTCAACTGATCAACTTTTTCAGTTACAATTGGCTGAAAACTTAAAATATTGATAGATAAATCACCAAACGTATTGAGAATCCTATTTAATTCATTCTTTAAAGTTTGAATTTCAGAATCTTGAGCATTTGGGAAATGAATCACTTTAAAATCTGCTGTATAAACCTCCGGTAGCTTAATAAAATCTTTTTGATTCAAATCAATTAGCTTAACATCACTTTTTGTCACACTTGAATCTTTACAATACACTTTTTCTTCGTTCTCAAAAAACACAGGTAATGCAAACTCATTTTGGCCGTAAGAACGTAAAAACAAATAAAGAATTACGGGGAAACTGAGTGTGATTGTTAGAATTATAATTTTTGATCTCTTCATAAACAAAAAAATCAGGCTGATTGAGACCAGCCTGATTTAGTTAAAATTTCAAATGAATTGAATTAGTTTCGGATGTTAAAGATGGCGGTACCCTCTACCATCAAAGCTACTACTAGCCATAAAATCAGTATAGTAGGAATCATGATGGACCATATTAAAGCTTTTTGTTCATGCTTTAAGTGCATGAATTCTGCAACTATATAAAAAGCTTTAACAACTGTTAAACCTAAGAAAATAGATACCAGAATGATACCTCTAGGTAAAGTAAAAGCGAATATAAACTCTATAATGGTCACAATAGCCAAAATAGCCGCTACCTTCCAAATTTTCTTGGTTTTTTCCTTGTCTTCAGGAATTACCTGAATGTTATTAGTTTCTTCGTGTGACATATCTTTTGTGGATTCTTTAAATTAATTTCGCAAATTCTAGCTATTTAACCAATATCAAATAGACATAAAATATACTCATTTAATTGCCTAATAGGCTCTATTTAAATAAAGTTAAATCAAGTAAAAAAGTGTAAATACGAATACCCAAACTAGATCAACAAAGTGCCAATAAAGTCCAGTTTTTTCAACCATTTCGTAATGACCTCTTTTATCATAAGTACCAACTACAGCGTTAAAAAATACAATAAAGTTAATCACCACCCCACTGAATACGTGGAAGCCGTGGAAGCCAGTAATAAAGAAGAATAAGGAAGCAAACAATGGCGGACCATATTGATTTTCGGTAAGATTCGCCCCGTAGATAGTCTCTCCTATCGCATTAACAGTACCTTCAGCAGTTCCATGAATGAAGTGACTCCACTCCCATGCTTGACAAGCTAAGAAAGTTAATCCGCCTATAATAGTCCAAAGCATCCATTTGATAACTGCTTTGCGATCCATTCTATGACCAGCCTCAACAGCTAAAACCATGGTAACACTACTTAAAATCAAGATAAACGTCATGATACCCACGAAAATCAATGGTGCATGAACTCCGTGCAAGAACGGTAGTGCCTCGAAAACCATTTCTGGAATTGGCCAATATTCTGTGCTGAATTCAAATTCAGATACAGCTCCTTGATAAGCAGGATGTGAATAGCGAATTAGACCATAAGTTATTAATAAAGCCGAAAATGAAAATGCATCCGATAAAAGGAAAAACCACATCATCAGTTTTCCATAACTAACATTCATCGGGGCTACTCCACCTCCCCATCTGCTGTTAGTAGTAGTATCAATTTCTACAATAGTTGCCATAGATTTAACTGTTCAATATAGGATTAATGATTTAACAACAAAAATATAAATAAATATACCCAAAGTCCATCTAAAAAGTGCCAATATGTTGTACACATTTCCATTTTCACCATATTTTTAGAGTGAACCTTATTTTTAAAAGCCGAAAATAACATAATTAATATAAATATCAGCCCAGAAACCAAATGAAATGCATGTAATCCTGAAATTACATATAAAAAGGAGCCAGAAGGATTCCCTACAAAGTAAACATCTCTATCTACTAATGCTCCCCAAGCTTCATATTGCCCAATAAAAAAAGCTACTGATAAAACTGCCGTCAATATCATGAATAGCTTAAGATTTTTAAAATTATCTTTTTTAGCAGCCAAATAAGCCAAATGCATGGTTACACTACTAGCTACCAAAATAATAGTATTATATAAGAAGATATTCGGCAGTTCAAAAATCAACCAATTCCCCTCAGATTGACGCACTATATAAGCACTAGTAAGTGCAGCAAAAATCATCACAACCGAAACAATAAAAAGCCATAATGCAAACTTTAAAGGATGCATTGATAGTATTTTGATACTCGGTTGTAATTGTTGTTCTTTATTTAAAGAAGTTTCCATAATTAATTTTTATCTAATAGATAAGCTACCTGTACTATAGGTAAGTATAAAAAAGAACCGAACATTATTTTCAAAGCTGCTTCTTTACTGCATTCTTTCATTAAATAGAATGTCTGACTTAAGAAAAGCACACCACAAATAGTGGCTACTAATGCTGAATAAATTCCAGTTATTCCAAATAAAGTAGGCAATAAACCCAAAGGAATGAGGAATAATGTATAAATCATGATCTGAATTGCTGTATTCAAATCTTTCTTACCACCTGAAGGCAATAATTTAAAGCCTGCCTTTTTATAATCTTCATCCGCTACCCATGCAATTGCCCAGAAATGTGGGAATTGCCAAATAAATTGAATTCCAAAAATGATCCATGCCTCAATACTAAAGCCATTGGTGGCAGCTACCCATCCCAATAAAGGAGGCAAAGCACCAGGAATAGCACCTGCAAAAACAGCTATTGGTCCTACTCTTTTTAGAGGAGTATATACAAAACTATATAGAATCAAGGATACTAAAGAAAGAATTGTAGTTAAGATATTAGTAAAAATTAATAGCAAACCTAAACCAGCAAGACCTGTGATAATAGCATAAATTGTAGCCTCTTGAATTGATATTCTACCTGTTGGTAATGGACGATTTTTAGTTCTGTCCATTTTTTTATCTAACTCAATTTCTAAGATTTGATTAATTGTAACAGCAGAACCAGAAACTAAAAATCCACCTAGAGAAAGGAAAGCAAGAACCCCATAGTTTATCCCACTTCCGCTAAAACCTAATACATAGCCGAAAGCTGAAGAAAAAGCTACTAAAAAGCTTAACCTAGGCTTCAATAATATGAATAGATTCCTCGCATAACTTAAAACTAAGTCTGTGATGGATAAATTTTGTGAATTAGGATATTGCATACTCCTTTTTATTAGTCTTTTGAGTAGTGTAAACTACTTGCAAAAATATATAAAATTGTGTTCCAAAAATCATACTACCTAAAACCAAATGAATTGGTTGAGCCCAAAATGGTATTGCGAAATATGCCATAATGGTTCCTGATAAAATTTCTATAATGATGAAAGTCATTAACATTTTAACATTTCTAAAAATGCTACTCATTTTGTCTTTTATCGAATACAATTTGAACAAAAGATAAATATGAATAATTGCAATCGCTATAGAAAAAGAGCGATGGATGTAAAATTCAATTCCAAGACCCTCAATCCAACTTCCCCTTAAAGCCTCTCCTAACCTACTAGCCACTATATCTAAGGACTCTCTAACTTGAGTGCCTAAAATAATTTGAACAAGTATCATTAGCATAGCGATTACCAAAACGTAGGTAAGCGTTTTATGCTCTTTTATCATCAAAATCTTTTTCTCTGTTTTGCGATTCACTACAAAATACAAAGCTGTCAATACCGCTAAAATTACCAAGGCTAAAACCATATGAACAGTAATCAGCCATGAGAGCAAATTAGTAGATACCACAACAGAACCAATCCATCCTTGAATCAAAACCAATATCAAAGAGGCAAAAGCTAATAAAAATACTGTCTTTGAATCCTTTATGTGTTTTATTGAACCAGCTACACATAATATAATTAGAAAGCCAACAAGAGCACCTAAAAGCCTATTCACATATTCTGTCCAGGTTTTTGAAGCATTAAAAGCTGCTTCTTCTTTTATTGATTCATCTTCCAAAATTGCTTTTCCAATCTCAGAATAGCCAAAAACATCTAAATATTTGGCAAATTTTATATTCTTTTGATGTCTGTATTCAGCATAAAAGTCTTGATAATCTTCAGGCAATTCTTCTGCTGAAGTTGGTGGAACCCATTGACCGAAACATTTAGGCCAATCAGGACATCCCATACCAGAGCCAGTACTTCTTACAATACCTCCTGCAAGTATTAAAAGATAAACAGCTACTACCGTAACAGTTACTAGTTTACGGTAATAGCTGCTTATTATAAATGATTTATTATGTGTTTGATTTTGCATCAGCTGTTTTTCCAACAACTTCTTTTTTCGCTAATTCAACCTCATGCTCTAAGTTAGACTCAGGAGTTTGAGATAATGGAATATGCTGTGGAATGAAATCCTCCTTAGCACCTGGCTTACTGTAATCATAAGGCCATCTGTACACTTTAGGAATTTCTCCAGGCCAATTACCGTGTTCTGGTATAATTGGAGCAGTCCACTCTAAAGTATTTGATCTCCATGGGTTTTGAGGTGCTTTCTTTCCTCTATACATTGAATAGAAGAAATTAAACAAGAATAAGAACTGTGCTGCAACGGTTACGAAAGCAGCAATAGATACAAACATATTCAAGTCAGTATAAGCACTGAAAGCATCAAAGTTGGTCCATGAATAATATCTTCTTGGGAAACCTGCAATACCAATGTAGTGCATTGGGAAGAAAATCATATAAACACCGATGAAAGTCATCCAGAAGTGAATATGACCTAATTTCTCGTCCATCATTCTTCCGAACATCTTAGGGAACCAGTGATAAACACCTGCTAACAATCCAAAGACTGATAAACTACCCATTACCAAGTGGAAGTGAGCAACCACAAAATATGTATCGTGCAATTGAATATCAATAACAGAGTTTCCTAAGAAAATACCAGTTAAACCACCTGAAATAAAGAATGATACCAAACCAATTGAAAACAATGTGGCTGGTGTAAAAATGATATTACCTTTCCAAAGGGTAGTTAGGTAATTAAATACTTTAACTGCCGAAGGAATAGCGATAATTAAGGTTAAGAACATGAAAACTGAACCTAAGAAAGGATTCAATCCTGAAACGAACATGTGGTGAGCCCACACAACGAAAGACAGAACTGTAATACCTAACATAGAACCAATCATCGCTCTATAACCAAATATTGGCTTTCTAGAGTTGGTTGCAATTACTTCTGATGTGATACCTAAAGCAGGCAGCAATACAATATATACTTCTGGGTGACCCAAGAACCAGAACAAATGCTGATATAAAATAGGGCTACCTCCCATATTTGGCAAGGCCTCCCCGCCAATGTAGATATCAGATAAGTAGAATGAAGTACCAAAACTTCTATCAAAAACTAATAATAAAGCTGCTGCAAATAAAACCGGGAATGATAGTAACCCAATAACAGCAGTTAAGAAGAATGACCAGATCGTTAATGGCAATCTAGAGAATGACATTCCTTCAGTTCTCAAGTTAATTACTGTAGTGATGTAGTTAATACCACCTAATAACATTGAAACAATAAAGAATACCATTGCAACCAACCATAGGGTCATACCTAGTTGTGATCCTTGAATAGCCTGAGGTAATGCACTTAATGGCGGATAAACAACCCATCCACCAGCAGCGGGGCCAGTTTCAATAAAAATTGAAGTCATCATTACCACACTAGATATAAAGAAGAACCAGTATGACAACATATTCATAAAGCCTGATGCCATATCACGTGCCCCAACCTGTAATGGTATTAAGTAATTACTAAACGTACCACTTAAACCAGCTGTTAATACAAAGAATACCATAATGGTACCATGCATTGTAACTAAAGCAAGGTAAAATTCAGGATCTAGTTGACCACTTTCAGAAATCCATCCACCTAATAAAGGTCTTAACCATTCCATTTGCATATCAGGAAATCCTAATTGCAATCGGAAAATTACAGACATTCCAACTCCAATTATCCCCCACATTATACCGGTAACTAGGAATTGCTTACCAATCATTTTATGATCGGTAGTGAAAATATATTTTGAAATAAAGCTTTGTTCGTGATCATGATGCTCATCATGCTGAACATCTTGACCTATATTTACTTCTGCCGCTGTTGACATAACTTTATGATTTATTTTTTTAGTCTAACTCTTAGTTTTCAATTCCTGTTTTCAAAAGTGCAACCTCTTTTAATTCAGTTGGTACTTTTGACAAATACTCAGGATTCCTTTTCAAGAATGACTCCTGCTCAGCATACCATTCCATATATTCTTCAGGCTCATCTACTATCAAAGTTAATTTCATTGAATAGTGTCCTCTTCCACAAACCTCAGTACAAGCTATTTCATAATTGAACTCCGGGTCATTCAATTCCTCTCTCATTTCTTCAGTAGTTTTTGTAGCAGTGAAGGTAAATGAAGTTGGCATACCTGGAACTGCATCCATTTTCAATCTGAAGTGAGGAGCAAAAACACTATGTAATACATCTCTCGCTCTGATATTGAAAGTTACTGGTTCGCCTTTAGGAATATGCATTTCACGAGGAATAAAATCATCGTAGGAAGCTTTATCATTGAAGTCTATACCAAAGCTATTGGTTGCTTCAATTACTCTGTAGTCAGTATTGCCTAATTCACCATCAAGGCCAGGATAACGAACACCCCAAGCAAACTGATAACCCATAATTTCTATATTATTAGTGTTTTCTGGAGCCGGAGCCGTGATATCAGTCCAAACTCTCCAACCAGTAAAAACTAATATAGCCAATACAACAGCTGGAACAAAAGTCCAAATAATTTCTAACTTGTTGTTTTCTGGATAGAAAAGTGCTTTTGTATTTTCCTTATATTGATATTTCCAAGAGAAGTAAAATAATAAGAATTGAGTTAATACGAATACAACTCCTGTAACGGCCATTGTTATCCAAAACAAAAATTCATATTCTGAACCGTGTTCCGATGCCACTGGTAAATTATAGTTATCGAATTCTTTAAATGAATACCAGAAAAATAAGAAGCCAGTCCCCACCAAAAAGACAATAAACATGGCTCCGTTTATTTTATTAGAACTTGTTTCGATCTTATTTGTATTTCCCTTTGCAACACTTATCAAAGAGGAAATTCTAAAAATCAAGAACAAAATTGCTAGTAAAAGTACTACTCCTAAACCTATAGCTAAATTGAACATATATGTTATTGTTACTTAATTAAATTAAAATACGTGGTGATGTTCTGCTTCTTTTATCATTGGGTGGTTTTTAGCAACCAATGAATATTTAGATAAACCAGTTAAGGCTACAAATAAGAAAGCAACTCCAAAAATCATTGCCATCCCAATTTCAAGTAATCCGAATCCACCATTTTCTTTCATCACACCAGGTGTAATCATTAAATAAAAATCGAACCAATGACCGATTAAAACGATAATAGTAACGATTTTTAAGAAAACTGTATGTCTTTTTGAATCTCTTGGCATGAAAACCAAGAAGGGAAAGAAAAAGTTTAGAATAAGATTAACAAAAAATACGATGCTATAATGATCACTTGTAAGTCTTTCAATGAAATAAACTGTCTCCTCAGGAATGTTTGAATAATAGATCAACATGAACTGAGAGAACCAGATATAAGTCCAGAAAATTGAGAATGCAAAAACGAATTTACCAAGGTCATGCAATACACCGGTATTAACAATCTTCAAGTATCCTTGCTCTTTCAAAATAACAGTAATCAATGTGATTGCAGCTAAGGCCGTTACCCACCATGAAGCGAATACATACCATCCGAACATAGTAGAGAACCAGTGCGTGTCAATTGATAAAATCCAATCCCAAGCTGAAGTAGAAGATGTAACTGCAAAGAAAACAATAAATCCTGCAGAAATACCTCTCAATTTGTAGTAGTAGTTTGAACTACCATTCAAATCTTCTTCTAATGACTTTTTACGAATCCAACGGAACATCAAGAACCACACTACAAAATAAACTACCATTCTTGCTATGAAGAAAGGTGTATTCAAATAACCTCTCTTACCAGCAATAATTTCATCATACTGTGGGTCATTTACATCATATAAATATTCATGCGTCCAGTGGAAAATGTCATGACCACCCAAAAGGAAAATTATCAAAGTCAAAATACCACCTATTGGCAACCAATTACCAAAAGACATTGGTATTCGTATTAGCGCGGCAGACCAACCTGCTTGAGAAACATATTGAATAGCCACAAAGAATACACCTAATAAAGCAAGACCAACAAAATACATGTTATTGATCCATAGGTTAGCATAAATTCTTTTTAACCAAGTAGGATTGCCAGCATGCTCGCCTTCATGACCAGCTGCATCATGTTCAGAACCTTCAAAATGGTCTTGATCAGCATCTTCTGTAGCATGAGCATCTTCTAGGTCTTGAGCCATAATCGCTCTATCGTGCATTTCTTCTGCATGCGCCCCGTCAGCACTATGACCATTAGAACTTGCAAAAAAAGTACCTAGTGCCAGTAACACAACTCCTACTATCGCTAAAATGGAAAGTGTCTTTTTTGCTTTTCCAGTAAATTCAAATTTTTCTTCAGTCATGATAAATTATCTTAAAACTGTTTTATTAATCTTGTTTTTGTAAAGTTTGTACATAACGTACAATTTTCCATCTGTCTTCTTGCTGCACTTGAGAACCATGAGCTCCCATTCTTCTTATACCATGCGTAATCACGTGAAAAATATGACCTTCTGATAATTGAGAAGTGGCGCCTGCAGCATAAGATGGCACACCTTGATAAACCGCACCTACTTTGGCAGTTTCATCCATAGAACCGCCACCATTGACACCGTGACAGTGCGTGCAATATTTAGTATATAATACTTTACCTTCCTCTAATATTTTATCATTATTCGGTAAAGGATTTTTCATAATTCTCGCTGCTAGTTCCACGCTATCTTTCGGTAGTCTGTAAGGAAGCATTCCATTCTCACCTCTAGGAACAGTATTTTCAGCAGGTCTTCTCATGTTCATACCAAATGGATTATTAGGATTTGAGCTGAAATATTCTCCATAGCCATCATCATCTGATGATACCCAATTACCTGCATCCTTATTGGTAATCTGAATCAAAGGCTCATAGGAAATTGCATGATACATATTCGGAGCATATTCTGTTCCTGGATCATCTTTCCCTGGCTTACATGCAACAAATACTACTGTAACCAAGCCGAAAAATAAGATTTGAAATATTTTATTTGTATTCATCATTTGATAATTCAACTTAAAATTTCTTTTCGTTTATTTCCACAGCACCTGAATCTTTCAAAATAGTACTTAACTCATCAGTGGACTTTTTATTCTTAGCTAAGTCGATTGCCATTACATGCTTATCATCGGTGCTTCGAATATCATAAATTCTTGGCTTTCCGTATGGCTTAAGATTACTAATCACAAAGAAAGTACCTACCATACCTAGGGCAGAAAGCAACACTGTCACCTCAAAACCAACGGGCACAAATGAAGGTATAGCAATATAGTCTTTACCTCCTATAATCATTG
>NZ_JAGXGF010000234.1 GCF_024636815.1 Marivirga sp. | reverse complement strand
CCTTCAGCAATTTTTTTTAAAATAGGTTTAACACCTTAACATAAATTAATTATAATTTAAATGAAATTGAGAAATGACTGTAGTTGATTTGATTAGGGGAACTTTAAACCTTCTTCATATTTCCCTTTTAAGCAGATGCAAAAAAAAATGGTGCCGGACTTATAAATAAATGTTGAAATAGGTTAAAAAAAGATGAGGTGCAATGGAATGGAGACCTGTCATAAATGAGGTGGATGAAAAGTAATAATTAGCTACCTTTGTTTAAGGCAGATTTATATTTTTCCAGGATTAAATCAATATTACCTATAATAAACTTTTGTTTAAAAATTAATAGTTGGACTTCCAAAACAGCAACCAATTAGTAATTAAAGTGCCTAAAAGTTTGAAGTACCTTGAATCAAAGAAAAAATAGAATTGGACTATCATTAATCAAAACAGTATAGATAATTAAGAAATCAGCTGTTTGTATGAACATATTTCAATGTCTTGTATCACCCCTATAATAGTTAGCTCCTTCACTTAAGGCAATCTAGGTACTCAAAATTTTATGAATGAATTATTTACTCAAAACATCAAACTTTAACCGATGAAATTAATTTTAAAGACTACATTTTACATCTTTATGATTTTAATTTTTTTGAATTCCTGTACTTCCGGAGAATTTCAACAAAATTATAAAATTGGATTTTCCCAGGCGATGACTACAGATAACTGGAGAAGGGAAATGAATAGGGCCATGGAAATCGAGGTGTCCATGTATCCTGATATTGGTTTGGAAATTAGGGATTCAGAAAATAACATTCAACTACAAATTTCACAAATTGAAAAATTCATTGAAGAGGGGGTTAATGTACTTATTGTTTCCCCAATTCAGTCAATTCCCCTAACCCCAGTTATAGAAAAAGCTATGAATGCGGGTATCCCAACGATAATAATTGACAGAAAGATTTCCGGAAGTAATTTTACAGCGTATCTGGGAGCAAATAATATTGAAATAGGTAAAAACGCCGGTCGATATATAATTTCACATTTAAAAGATTCTGCAAATATTTTAGAAATCAAAGGTCTTGAGGGCTCTTCCCCAGCTTATGAGAGAAGTCAGGGATTTAATGAAGTGCTGAGACCGTTTAACAATATAAGAATTATTGGTATCGTAAATGGCGATTGGGAGAAGACATCAGTCAAAACTCAGCTAAATAATTTGCTGGACTCTATAGTTCCCCCAAACTACATTTTTGCCCATAATGACAGAATGGCTTTGGGAGCATGGGAAGTTTTAAAGTCAAGGTCCCTGGAGGATCAAATAAAAATCATAGGGGTTGATGGTCTTTTTGGGCCAAATGAAGGAATTCAATTTGTGAAAGATAATCTACTTGCCGCAACTATTCTTTACCCAACAGGCGGTACGGAAGCTATTAAACTAGCAAGGCAAATTCTTGACGGGAAATCTGTGAGCAAAACCAATATTTTAAGCACGGTGGTAATTGATTCTGTAAATGTAGATATTATGCAGAATCAATTTGACAAAATGAATCAGCAGCAAAATGATATAGAACAACAACAAGCCATCGTTAGAAATCAGATAAAAACCTTTAAGAATCAAAACAATTTGATCAAGGTGATGACTTTTCTTTTAATGCTCTTATTATCCCTGGCTATTTACAGCATCTATTCAGTTATTATCATTAAAAAAAGCAAAAGGAAACTAGAACTCAACAACCAAAAAATAACCATTCAAAGAAATCAGATTGAAAATTTTGCCCAAAAATTAAAGATTTCCAACGAATATAAGATCAATTTTTTCACTGCCCTCTCACATGAATTCAAAACCCCACTAACCCTGATTACCAGTTCCATAGAATCAATTGCAAACAACCGAAATCTTAAGGATTTTTCATTTGAGACTAAATTAATTAGTAACAATTCCAAAAGACTTTTGCGACTTATAAATGAATTGTTGGATTTCAGGAAATTGGAGAGCAACTCATTTCAAATTAAACCTGTGAGAACAAATCTCCACCGGTTTATAGAAAGTATTTACAAAGATTTTAAAACAGAGGCCATAAAAAAATCAATTGAATTTGAATTGAGAGCAGTTAATCCTGAACTTGAAATTTATATTGATAGGAATATGATGGATAAAGTCTTTTTTAACTTACTATCCAATGCCTTTAAATTTACTCCCAATAATGGAAAAATAAGTATCTTAATTGAAGATGCTTCTATTGAAAAAGTAAAGGTGATAATAAAAGATTCCGGGATAGGTATTCCAAGGGAAGAAAACGAAAAGGTCTTTGAGCCTTTTATCCAGGCAACCAATAACATCAAGTCTAGTTCTGGTTTGGGGCTTTTTATAACAAAGCAGTTTGTAGAATTGCATATGGGAGAGATTTCAGTAACATCAAAACAGGGATCAGAATTCAGTATATCTCTTTTAAAAGGAAAAAATCATTTTAAAGATTTAAGCATTTCAGAAAAAATGCAGGATCTTCATGTGTCGGCATCAAATCACATTATTCCGGATATCGACATGCAAGTAGATGAGTTAATGTGTGCTGAAAGGGAGGACGCCGAAACAATTCTGATTATTGAAGACAATGATGACCTCGCTTTACTTCTAAAGCGAAAATTAAATAACGATTTTAATGTTCATATCTCTGATGGAACCGATGGAATAGAAAAAGCACTTGAAATAATCCCCGATATAATAATCTGTGATATCAATTTGCCTGAGAAAAGCGGGTTCGAAATCTGTACCGAGTTAAAAGCAGATCTTCGAACCTCCCATATCCCAACACTTATTTTAACTGCTCTTAGTGATGAAGAAAGCCGTATTATAGCGCTTAAGGCGGGAGCAGACTCATTTATGACAAAGCCATTCAACTTTGAAGTACTCAAACAATCACTTATATCTTTATTATATAACCGTGAGAAATTACGCTATTACTATACCAACAAGATCGACCAGGTAAAAGATGAAAAATTCAATAATTCGGAACAGGTATTCCTGAAAAAACTGAACGCAATTATCGCTGATAATTTAAAAAATCCTGACTTTTCCGTAGAAGAATTAGCCCACCAACTTAATATTTCCAGAGTCCAGTTGTACAGAAAAGTAAAGGCACTTATAGGTTTAAGTATTAGTGAATATATTAATTCACAAAGATTAAGTAAAGCAAAATCCCTTCTACAGGACTCAACTTTAAATATTTCTGAAATTGCCTATAGTGTGGGATACTCCTCCCCAGGATATTTTTCGACTTCTTTTAAAAATAAATATGGGATCTCCCCTAAAAGTTTCAAAATTTAATGAATTATTAACTTCAATCGTTTTCGCAATCGAGAAAACAAGGTAACATCTCTTAAGAAATGGTATCAATTTTAAAACTACAACGTTTTAGTAAATTGAATATTTCCCTCCTAAAGCCACACTTCATAGGCCTTCCAAACTTATTTTAAGATAATTTAACAATTTTGTAATTATTTGAAGAATTCCTAAAACCCCAAAAAGAATTTTAAGCATAGTTTAGCTTTCACGCAAATAAACTATGTTATGAATAAAATTTTAATTTGGTCAATAACAGCAGCCTTAGCAGGATTTTTATTCGGTTTTGATACTGTGGTAATATCAGGGGCAGATAAAAAATTACAATTATTATGGGGCTCATCTGATGCTTTTCATGGTGCAATTGTTATGGCAATGGCACTTTGGGGAACTGTTGTAGGTGCTATACTAGGAGGATTCCCAACCAATAAGTGGGGAAGAAAAAACACCTTAATATTAATAGGTGTCTTATATACGATCTCTGCCATTGGTTCTAGCCTGGCAAATGACCCCTGGACTTTTGCTGTATTTAGATTTATTGGAGGCCTGGGTGTTGGTGCATCAACCATCGCTGCTCCTGCCTATATTTCGGAAATCGCACCGGCAAAAAAGCGTGGTCGCCTTGTAGCTTTATACCAATTTAATATAGTATTTGGAATCTTGGTCGCTTTTTTATCCAATTATCTTTTAAGCGGTATAGGAGAAAACGATTGGAGGTGGATGATTGGTATAGAGGCTTTTCCTGCATTGATTTATACAATATTCATGTTTAGTGTGCCAAAAAGCCCAAGATGGCTTATTTCAAAATTTAGGAATAAGGAAGCTATAAAGGTATTGCAAATAATTAATCCAGATGAAGATGCTGAAAAGTTAATGATGGAAATTTCTTCAGAAAATGAACGGGATTTGCCTGGGGAAACCATTTTTATTAAAAAGTACCGCTTTCCATTAATGTTAGCATTTTTCATTGCATTTTTTAACCAGTTGTCAGGGATTAACGCATTCCTGTATTACGCACCTAGAATTTTTGAAGAGGCTGGATTGGGTGAAGAAACAGCGCTATTAAGCAGTATAGGTATAGGTGTTACAAATCTTGTTTTCACCCTATTGGGGGTCTTCCTCATTGATAAACTTGGTCGTAAACAATTGATGTATATAGGCTCTGTTGGCTATATTATTTCTTTAACGCTTGTGGCAATGGCTTTTTTATTGGGATGGACGGGAATGGCGGTTCCTATATTCTTGTTTTTATTTATTGCAGCACATGCTATAGGTCAAGGTGCGGTAATATGGGTATTTATATCTGAAATCTTTCCAAATCATCTAAGGGCTTCCGGCCAGTCATTTGGTAGTAGTGTGCACTGGATATTAGCGGCTATCATACCTTCATTGGTGCCAATATTATTTACAACTATTGGGGCTGGCGTTGTATTCCTGTTTTTTGCAATTATGATGGTTTTCCAATTATTGTTTGTGTTTTTTATGATGCCTGAAACTAAAGGGGTCCCATTAGAAGTGCTTAGTAAAATATTAATCAAAAAAAATGTAACCAAATGAAAAATTTAATTTTTGTATGGTCAGTATTGTTTGTATTTATTGGATGTAATCAAACACCTAAGGAAAAACAAGACACTTCACAGAGTGTCGATAGTATCCATTCGGAAGAAGAACTTTACAGGCCTAATTTTCACTTCACCCCTAAAACGGGTTGGATGAATGATCCAAATGGGATGTTCTTTTATAATGGTTACTATCATTTATTTTTTCAACATTATCCTGATGGTAATGTATGGGGACCCATGCACTGGGGTCATGCAGTTAGTACCGATATGGTACAATGGCGTGAGTTACCAATAGCTCTTGAACCCGATGAAAAGGGATATATTTTCTCTGGTAGTGCAGTGGTAGATATGGAAAACACCTCAGGTTTTGGAGATGGATCTACCCCGCCCATAATCGCAATGTTTACCTATCACGATCCAGTGGGTGAAAAAGAAGGTCGTGAAGATTTTCAAACACAGGCAATTGCCTACAGTCTGGATGAAGGAACAACCTGGACAAAATATGAAGGTAACCCAGTTATTGACAACCCCGGAATAAAAGATTTCAGGGATCCTAAAATCACCTGGGATATGGAACATAAGCAATGGCTTATGGTACTTGCCGCCGATGATAAAACCATGTTCTATGGGTCTAGAAATTTAAAGGATTGGGATTTGCTTTCTGAATTTGGAAAAGGAATTGGCGCTCATGGAGGGGTTTGGGAATGTCCTGATTTTTTCCCTATTCAGGTAGAAAATTCAGATGAAGTGAAATGGATACTTATTCAAAGCTTAGGTCCCGGTGGTTACAATGGAGGCTCCGGCACTCAATATTTTGTGGGTGATTTTGACGGAAAAAAATTCAAATTAGATCCATCAATGGAAAACCTTTCTGAAAAACACAAGCATTGGATAGATTATGGAAAAGATAATTACGCAGGGGTAACCTGGTCCAACATCCCCGATTCTGATGGGCGTGTACTCTTTATGGGCTGGATGTCCAATTGGCAATATGCTAACAAAGTTCCCACTGAAACCTGGCGAGGTGCCATGACCGTGGCCCGTGAACTTAGATTGAAAAAAGTTGGGGATATATATAGGGTCTATTCGCTGCCGGTGGAAGAATTAGGAAATTATATATCTAAAACATATGATAAAGAATTGATTGAGGTTGAAAACACCGTGAAAATTGCCACTTCTGCCAACATAGATTTAGCAAAAGCAATTATTAAATATGAGTTCGCACTTTCACAAAATGAGAACTATGAGTTTCGCCTGAGCAATCAAAAAGGAGACACCTTAAAATTCGGATTTGACAAACCAAAAAATCAGTTTTATTTAGACCGTAAAAAATCCGGTATCACAAGCTTTAACGAAGACTTTGCAAATAAAGTTTCCATAGCTCCGCGGACTTCAAAATCGGAAAAGATATCAGTTAAAATCGTTCTGGACAAAACCTCCATTGAACTGTTTTTTGATAATGGAGAAACCGTAATGACGGAGATTTTCTTTCCTATTGCTCCCTTCGAGACCTTTTCTGCAGCGGGTAAAACGATATTTAAAATCGAAAAATTAAAGATTAACCAATTAAAATTCAATTAATATGAAAACAACTAAATTCTTATTTATTTTATTCCTGTTTCTGCCCATATGCATTTGGGCACAGGGAATTGAAGTTTCTGGTAATGTAATTTCAGTCGATGATAACATGCCTTTGGGAGGAGTCACGGTTCAAGTGAAGAATACAAACAAGGGGGTGATCACCGATTTTGACGGAAATTATGTCTTAGAAAATGCTGATAAAAATGATACATTAATTTTTAATTTCATAGGCTTCAAAGCTCAAGAAATACAAATTAATGGACGTTCTGTAATAGACGTGGGAATGGTCGTAGATGCAGCTTCGCTTGACGAAATTGTAGTAACAGGTTATGGTAAAGAACGTAAAGTGGATATTACCGGCGCCATTACCGTTGTTGATCTTGGCCCTGTAGAAGGGCAAAGTTTAAGTTCAGGTAATGCTATGCAAGCACTTCAAGGGCGAGTGCCTGGTTTGTTTGTTGAAAAATCTGGTGACCCAACTGGGTCAAGTAGCAAAATATTAATTCGTGGTGTTACTACATTAGGCAATAATGACCCATTGTATGTTATTGATGGTGTGCCAACTAAACGTCAGGAAGTTTTTGCAAGCTTAAACCCTGATGTCATTGAATCAATACAAATACTTAAAGATGCCTCAGCGTCTTCATTGTATGGTTCAAGAGCAGCAAATGGAGTTATAGTGGTTACAACAAAAACTGGATCAAAAGGAGAACGATTAACCGTAAGTATAAACTCTAATATATCAGTTCAATCAGAAAAAAACCAACGCTATGATATGTTAAATGCTCAACAAAGAGGAGAGGCTCTTTGGCGCGCTTCTGTAAATGATGGAGCTGACCCAACCGGTGGTTATGGCGAAATTTACAATTTTGATTGGAATGGCGATTTTAATAACCCTGTTCTTAATAGTGTGACTGTACAACCTTTTGTTGGAGGAGACCCTAATGTCCCAGCTGGTGATACAGATTGGCAAGATGCTACCTATGAAAAAGGTTATGTATTCAACAATGAAGTAACGGTGACAGCAAGCAGTGAAAAATCTTCTTTACTCATTAATTTGGGGTACCTAAAAAATACAGGTATGCTTAAATATACAAATTATGACAGGTATACCGCAAAACTTAATAGTTCTACCAAGTTGTTCAATGATAAACTTAAGTTTGGCGTAAACACCCAATTTTCTACATCTGATGAGACATTAGCTACTCCAGACGTTGGAAGTGCTCCAACTCCAGGCTTGGCCATTACTTTGGCACCAACAATTCCGGTTTATGATGCCAATGGTAATTTTGCTGGCCCATTAGGAGCTGGATATTCAGATCGTAACAACCCGGTACTTATGCAATATTTGAATAGATGGGATAATGCCGAAAAAAATAATTTCTTTGGAAGTGTTTATGCTGAATTGCAAATACTCGAGAACTTAACATTCCGATCTACATTAGGTATTGATTTTAGTGACTTTAAAAAGAAAAATATTGAGACCAAAGTATCTAATGGATTTATTACCAGAAGTAATAATAGACTTATTTATGATACCAATAAATTCTCATCGCTTGTTTTTTCTAATGTTCTAAATTATAATTTGGAGTTTGGAGAAAGTAAATTTGGATTGCTTTTGGGAATAGAATCTGTTAGAGAAGATTTCGATACAGTATTTGCTCAAGCTGATGATTTCGCGGTAGAATCTGAATCTTATTTTGTATTGAATGCCGGTACAGGCGCACGAACAAGTAATGGGATTTCTACCCAATATAGTTTGTTTTCCCAGTTTGGAAAATTGAATTATTCTTATGCCGATAAATACCTGGCAACCTTCACATTACGTAGAGATGGTTCTTCACGATTTGGAAAAAACAACAGATATGGAATCTTTCCTGCAGCAACCGTGGGATGGAAAATTAGTCACGAAGACTTTTTTCCAGAACAAGGAATTGTTTCAGATTTAAAAGTTCGCGTTGGTTATGGTGAAGTTGGTAACCAAGAAATTGGAAATGTAGCTCGTTTTGGACTATATGAAGCAAGATATGGGCTAAACCAGGCACAACTTACAGGTGGTTTTTTTGAAATTTATTACAATGTGGGTACGGCTTATGACATAAATGGTAATAACACCGGTAATTTACCATCTGGATTTGTTTCTACACAAGCAGAGAATCCAGACTTAAAATGGGAAACAACCAAAGAATGGAATTACGGTGTTGATTTTAGTTTATTCAATAGTGCGGTTATTGGTTCGTTCGATTATTTTTCCAGGGAAACCAGTGACATTTTAACCACACCACCAATTCCATCTGTGTTAGGAGAAGGGCAGCAACGTGTGTTAAATGGTGCTACTACCGAAACCAACGGTTGGGAGTTAGCATTAAGTTATTCAAAATCAATATCAAACGATTTTAGTTTTGGTGTTTCCACAAATTTTGGGGCTTTTCAAGATAAAATCACCTTTTTACCAGCAGATGTTCTTGCAGGTTTTCCGGGGACTGCAGATAATTCTATCCTGGGACACTCACAATTTTCAATATTTGGTTATAAAACTGAAGGATTATTTCAAAGTCAGGCAGAGGTTGATGCACATCCAAATGGGGGTGTACAAACAAGCAATGCCAGACCGGGAGGCATTAAGTTTGTCGATTTAAATAATGATGGAAAGATAGATGGTGATGATCGTGATTTTATTGGTAATACTTTACCAGACTTGGAGTATGGTATTAGAATCGATTTAAACTATAAGAATTTTGACTTTTCAATGTTTGGATCAGGAGTTGCTGGCAGAATAGGTACCGATCCATATATTTTCTGGAATAATTTCACGCAAGGTCGTGAAAATGCAGCTCCGGGAGTTTTAAATGCCTGGACACCATCCAATACTGGCTCCGATATTCCTTCATTGTCATTGGTTAATAATATTGGAGGAGACAACGACTATGTTTATAGAAAGAATTCCTATTTTAAATTGCGAACCATGCAATTGGGTTATTCTTTTCCTGAAGATTTAATTAGCAAATGGGCAGGCATGACAGGCTTACGAGTTTACTGTCAGGGAGAGAATTTATTTTGGTTTACACCTAAAGATTATATCGGTTCAGATCCAGAACGTATAGACGTAAATAGAATTCCAGTACCTACAACATTATCTGTTGGTGTAAATATTAATTTTTAAAATAAAAAATCATGAAAAGAAATATAAAAATAATCGGCTGTATTTTGGCAACATTCATTTTGGTTGCTTGCAGCAAAGATTTTTTAGAATACGAACCAGAAGGGGTATTATCCAATGAAAATGTTGCAACTGCGGAGAATGCAGAGTCATTAGTGATAGCTGCTTATGCGGGAATAGGCAATGATGAAATGATTGGCCCATTAACCCATCAATGGGTTTATGGTAGTGTACGCTCCGATGATGCCTATAAAGGTGGCGGTGGTAGAGGTGATGTTGATGTTATAGATAAATATGAGCAATACAACCTAACCGTACCAGACATGGGTGATTGGATGGCACCGAGAACCTGGACAGACTTCTATAAAGCTATCTCAAGAGCTAATTTTGCATTATCTGTAATTAATGAAATTCCAGATGGTGAATATGCTGATAAAACTATTAGGCAAGCTGAATTGCGTTTCTTAAGAGCACATTCACACTTTATGCTTAAGATGTTATTTAAAAAAATTCCTTATATAACAGAAGATTTAACAGCAGAAGAGATCGCTCTAACTTCAAATGATGTTGATAATGACGCTTTATGGAATACTATTGCTGATGATTTCTTGTTTGCTTATAACAATTTGCCGCAGGCTCAGGATCAGGTTGGTAGAGCCGATAAGAATGCAGCAGCAGCATATTTAGCCAAATTGCGTTTATATCAAGCTTATGAGCAAAATGACACCCATCAAGTAACTAATATCAATGCTGCAAAATTACAAGAAGTTATTGATTACGCTGATGATGTAACTGGTGCTTTAGAGGCTGATTTTGGAAATAATTATTTAGATGGTTTTGATAATGGGCCAGAATCTATTTGGGCTGTACAATTTTCAATAAACGATGGTACTACTTCTGGTAGGGTGAGTTATGTAACAGGATTAAATTCGCCTCATGGAACACCCCTTTATGGTTGCTGCGGCTTTCACCTTGCTAGCCAGAATATGGTAAATGCATTTAAAACAGATACTAACGGGCTTCCGTTATTGGATACCTTTAACGATTCAAATATTTTTAATACCATAGATAATGAGGGAAAAGCGCCTCTTGCTTCCGGTATTACTTTAGACCCAAGAATTGACCATACAGTTGGAATCCCGGGACGTCCATTTAAATATCGTAACACTGTAAATGAAGATGGTGATATGGTTTACAATTTTAGTTGGGCCAGAGACCCAGGTGTTTATGGCTATTTTGGTAATATGAAAGAACAACAAGCTCCGGATTGTTCATGTTATGTAAAAGAAGGGCCATTTGTTGGAACATCTAAAAATATTGACTTTATACGTTATGCCGATGTGTTATTGTTTAAAGCGGAAGCATTGATTCAATTAGGTCAGGCAGATGCCGGAATAGCTATAATTAATCAAATTAGGACACGGGCAGCAGAAAGTACGCAAAGGCAAATAGCTGCCGGGGCATCAAACGTTTACAATGTGGGTATGTACCCTATGGGAATGTCTCAACCTGATGCATTTAAAGCGTTAATGTTTGAAAGAAGATTAGAGTTTGGTATGGAAGGACCAAGGTTCTTTGACCTAGTACGATGGGGAATGGCAGAACCAGTTCTTAACGCTTATTTAGCTGTTGAGAAAACAAGAAAAGATTTTCTCACGAATGCTCAGTTTACTGCAGGACGTGATGAGTATTATCCAATTCCACAAAGGGAAATAGATTTTACCGGAGGGCTATATCTACAGAATCCAGGTTACTAATAAGTAATTACTTATTATACATTCCTATTTAGCTTAAATGTTAAATAGGAATGTATATTGTTTAACTAAAAGTTGCGTTTTTGACTTGAATCCTGTAATTTTCATACAAGCAGCTAATTCTTAAATAAATTAAAACCGAAATGCTGTGTCTGGAAACAAATCAGAAAATAAATGCCACTATATCCTTATTTTTAAGCGTTGGTTTTTAATCCTGTCTTTTAAAAAATAAGAAAGATGTAATGAGCATAACACAACCTCGATGTAAACACCAGTGAACCTGCCGGCATGCAGGGATATGCGAATTACATCCCGGATTATCGGGACATGTTATGACCAATAGAAAACAAAACAGATATGAAAAAATTAAATTTTATTATAGTCCTTTCAATTATTTCCGCAAGCCTCTTTTCCTGCAAAGAAAATAAAGATAAAAAGAATGAGCAGGAAGTTGCTCCAATAGCAAATCAAACCGATGAAGATTTTCGTCCCAATTTT
>NZ_JAGXGF010000024.1 GCF_024636815.1 Marivirga sp. | reverse complement strand
GGAAAAGCTTTTCCATATAATCCAATATACTGCGTTATCTTCCCTCGATATAGCCCGCTATATCTTCTCAAAGACGCCTTGTCTATTGAATTATATGAAAATCTGAATTTACAAATTAGAGTCGAACTCAGGTTATTAGTAAATAACAGATTTATAATCGATCATGGTTTATAATTCTTATGAATCAACCTAGAAGATTCTAAAACTAGAAGAATTCAAAGCTTGGGGTTTAAATAAAATCCAACTGAAAAGAATTAATTTTATTTAAAAGCTAAATTCAAATTTGGTTTATAAAGATTCAATAATATTTCTACCGATTTCGAAAAACTACTCCTTCTATTAGTTTCCTTTACTCAATCCCCTTAATTTTGAACAAAATATAGAATCATGTCTGATAGATATAACCAACGTGGGGTTTCTGCCTCCAAAGAAGATGTTCATAATGCCATCAAAAATCTTGACAAAGGACTTTTCCCCCAAGCTTTCTGCAAAATTGTGCCTGATCATTTAACAGGGGACGAGGAGTATTGCACCATTATGCATGCGGATGGGGCTGGAACAAAATCGTCATTGGCTTATATGTATTGGAAAGAAACAGGAGATCTTTCTGTTTGGAAAGGCATTGCCCAAGATGCCATCATCATGAATATTGATGATTTGCTTTGTGTGGGTTGTACTGATAATATATTACTCTCCTCCACTATTGGAAGAAATAAAAACTTGATTCCGGGCGAAGTGATTTCAGCTATTATTAATGGCACAGAAGACGTTTTGCAAATGCTGCGGAATAATGGTGTAAATATCATCAGTACTGGAGGTGAAACTGCAGATGTTGGAGATTTAGTGAGAACCATTATTGTAGACAGTACCGTTACCGCTCGCATGAAAAGATCGGAAGTGATTTCCAATGATAATATCAAAGCTGGACATGTAGTGGTTGGTTTAGCTTCTTATGGGCAGGCTACTTATGAAGATGAATACAATGGTGGAATGGGAAGTAATGGACTTACTTCTGCACGACATGATGTATTCAGTAAGGAATTAATGGCGAAATATCCTGAAAGTTTTGACCCTTCTGTTCCAGACAGCTTAATTTATACAGGCTCAAAAAAATTAACTGATAAGGTAGATCGCGTAGATTTAGATGCTGGAAAACTTGTATTATCCCCTACCCGAACTTATGCCCCGGTCATCAAGAAAGTTTTGGAAGAATTACCGGGCAAAGTAGCCGGAATGGTGCACTGCAGTGGTGGAGCCCAAACGAAAGTGCTTCATTTCGTTGAAAAACTGCATATCATCAAAGATAATTTATTCCCAACCCCTCCTCTATTCAGAATGATACAAGAAGAATCCCGAACAGACTGGAAGGAAATGTATAAAGTTTTCAATATGGGACATAGAATGGAGCTTTATGTGGAAGAAAAGGATGCTCAAAAGATAATTGACATCTCTAAATCATTTAATATTGATGCTCAAGTTATTGGAAGAGTGGAAGCTTCAGAAAAAAAGCAAGTGACTGTTAAGAGCGAACATGGGGAGTTTGTTTATTAGAAGGCTTACTTAAAAATATTAATGTAATCCGTAAACCAATATTGTTTTCCCCTTTTTGCTCCAGTAACTTCTTCAATTATTTTCTGTTTCTCCAATTCGGCAATAAGTGTGTAGGCTGAGGGTAACGATATACCAACTATCTCTTTCACCTTACTTGCATCAATTAATGGTTTCTGATACAGATAAGAAACCACATCTCTTGCATTATTAGTTCTACTACCTAATTTTTGAAGTTTTTCATCCACCTCTTTTTGAAGTTTAAGAATCTTGTCAAATGTTTCAATACTACTCTTTGCCGTTTCAATGACCCCTACTAAAAAAAATTTTATCCATTGATTTATATCATTGTATAATCTCACTTTCATCAAATTAGAATAGTAGAGTTCTCTATTTCTCTCGAAAAAGTCCGATAAATATAAAATAGGTTTCTTAAGAATTCCTTTCTCAACTAAATAAAGTGTAATCATTAAGCGCCCAACCCTACCATTTCCATCTAAAAATGGGTGTATAGTTTCAAATTGGTAATGGATAAGCGCAATTTTCAGCAGATCGGGTAATTTAATTTCTTCATTATGGGCAAATTTCTCTAAATCAGCCATAAGCTCAGCTATGTCATTATGAATGGGAGGAATGAAAGATGCATCTGCAATGGAAGCACCTCCAATCCAGTTTTGACTTATTCTGAAATCTCCTGGGATTTTATGTTTTCCCCTTACCCCCTGAAGCATTATTTCATGCGTTTGTCTAATAAGTCTGGATGAAAAAGGAAGTTCATCTAATTTTTTTATTGCTGAATTAAGTGCTTCAATATAGTTCTGAACTTCCTCCCAGTCATCTCTTTTTTCTTCAGCTACATCTGACTTATCTAGTAATGCTTCTTCCATATTTGTTTTTGTACCCTCAATCTTACTCGATTGAGTAGCTTCTTTTAAAACATGCATGCTAATGAATAAGTCAATATTGGGTACATATTCAGAATACATATCCAACCTGCCAAGTTGCCTATCAGCTTTGCTTAGCAAATTAATAATCTCTATGTCTTCTAAAGCCCAATTCCTAACTAACTTCTCTGGTTGGAAACTTTTAAAAGTGCCTTGATTTATAAAAACTCCTGATTTAAAATTTTTCATGATTCTTTAACCAAATATAGTTCTTAATTAAGATAATCGAAAATATTTTAAATATTGATCACTACTAATAAAGAATTTAATGATTTATTTAATTAAGGATGCGACTTATTTAAATAAATTATAAAGTAATCTCCTTATCGAGCTCAAAGACATAAAATAAAGTTATATGTGGAAGAAAAGGATGCACAAAAGATAATTGACATCTCTAAATCATTTGATATTGATGCTCAAATTATTGGAAGAGTAGAGGCTTCAGAACAAAAGCAGGTAACGGTAAAGAGTGAGCATGGGGAGTTTGTTTATTAAGAAGTTTCAATTCTATTTAAAATCGAAAACTCAAAGTAAACTAAGACTCCAATTACTATTATTTCTCCAATAAAATAAATAAGTCCTAAAACGGTGAGTTGATGAAATAATAAAATGATGAGCACTGTAGTAAGTATACAGTACAATAAATTGGCGATGGCAATGGTTTTTAAAAATGGCTTCCAATTTCCTTTGAGAAAGAAAAAACAGCTCAAAGAATAAAGGCAAAATATCACTGCCATTAAAGCTAATGAAATTAAAATTTCTATTGGCATTCCTATGTATTCCTGAAAATTAGTAAATACAATTCCTATAATTAATGCTGTAAAAAATGCTCCTAATCCGTCCACTAAGAATATTTTGGAAGGAGAAGAAAGGTATTTATTGATCATCTTCTTTAAGTTTCATCAAAATATACTTTGCTAACTTTAGGTTAAATCCTGTTTCATCATAATATCCGTCTGTATATCTTCTCCTAGCTTAAAAGTATGCTTATCAAAAGCTTTAAAACCAATTTTCTCATAAAACTGAATAGCATTTGGGTTTTCTTCCCATACACCTAACCATAGGTAATCCAATTTCTTTTGATTTGCTATTTCTATAGCTTTCTGATAAAGAGATTCGCCAATTTTCTTTCCTTGAAACTCCTTTAGAACATAAATCCTCTGTATCTCAAGTGATTTATCATCTTTGATATCGGTTTGGGATTGACCGAAATTAACCTTTAAATATCCAATAATTTCACCTTCAAGAATGGCAAAATAAAATTCAGAATTAGGATCATTTAATTCTGCTATTAGTTTCTCAGAAGTAAACTCTTGGTTTAAATACCTGAGCATGTCCTCCTCTGTATTTCCGACAGCATAGGTTTCAAAGAAGGTCTTTCTGCTGATTTTTTGTAAGTCAGCTATATCCTTAAGGCTTACTTTCTTTATTATCAAGCTTTTCATTTTCAAGACCTTTCAATAGGTAATACACCTTTTAAGCTAGGTTTAACTAATTTTTTGTGTTCGCCCGAATATCAAATAAGCCACCGCCCCTAAAAAAGGCATAAAAATGATAAAGATTGCCCAGATGATCTTACTGGTATCATCTTTAAAATTGCTTTTTGTTAAATCAACAATAGCCCAAATAATTAATAAAAGAGGGAGGAATAGAAGAAAAATGATTCCTAATCCACTTATTCCTCCTATAAACAATAATATAGTATTTAGCATAAAATTCATTTAAATTAGAATTGATATAAATTTAAGGATAACGATCTGCTTTTCTAAGGTTTTTGTGGATTTGTATAAGAAGCTATAAAGAAACACTATACCTGACTACTCTTGGGTTGAGATCTAATTTCTTTATAAATCAGTATTCCAATTACAAGATATTTAATTATCTGTGATGGAATGTAAACAAATAGTTGCCCATCTTATTCAATATATTAGTAGGACACAAAAGCAAACTTATCTCCGCTAGGTGACCATGAGGGAACATTGATGGTACCTTGGCCTCCAGTAAATTCACATAAAGTTCTAATACTCTTGTCTTCTAAATTATAATATCTTAAAGCCACCTTTTTCATTGCAGGATGATTGCTACCTTGATCTTCCAGGTAAGCAAGATAAACAAATCCATTTCCTTCTGGTGAAGGATGAGGAAACCAATTGGAATATTTATCATCAGTTAATTGCATATGATTACTTCCATCTGCATTCATTCTCCAGATTTCCATTTTACCAGATTGAAAGCTATTGTAATAAATATATTTACCATCATGGGAGTAATCAGGCCCATCATCTAGGCCATCTGCTGAGGTTAGTCTTCTCTCTTTACCGCCTTTGATGTCAATAGAATAAATATCTAAATCGCCATTCCGTGCCCCAACAAAGGCCAATGTTTCTCCATCAGGAGACCACCCATGCCAGAAGGAGGGCCCTTCGGTAGGGATTAATTTAGGACTACCCCCCGTTATAGGGAGTATATATATTTTAGAAGTTTCCCAATTAATATCACTTGTATTAGGTTGATCAAAATGGCTAATAACTAAAAGTGAGCCATCTGGCGAAATTCCATGATCATTGTTTATCTTATCTGCGAAATCAGTAAAAATGATCTTCTTCTCTTTGGTGGCTAGATCAAGTTTAAATAGGTTTCCTTCAGAATTATATACAAGGTATTTTCCGTCTTTACTCCAATTCGGAGCTTCCAAATAATAATTTTCTTTTACAACTACAGTTCTTTCGTTAGTTGTGATATCAAATATCTCAATAGTTGATTCAATCTGTGCATTTACCTTAATTAGAGGTGTAATTAATATAAGTAAAAAGAAGAGTCGCATATGAATTTTTTGACTGTTGACGCCCAGCTAAGCAGTAGATGTCCAAAACTTGGTTAATAATAACAATAAAAATAGTAAAGTTGTACCAACTCAACAAATTTTCAGAAAGAGACATATCACGACTGACATCCGTTAGAAGGGCAGGATCAGAAGAGAAAACCAAAGAATATGCGTGGTAAGGCAGATGGTTTACAAAGTTAAAGGGACATAGTTTACACTTTTCTAACTAGGCATTCCGCAGGATTGCATACTAAATTATTTCTATACAGTAAGTCAATCCTGCGGATTGACGGGCTTTCTACAAAGAGCCCCGGTTTCGTTGCCCACTGTCTCGCCATGATTTATACAGAATGTTAGTTTTCGTTTTTATTTCCGCATTCAGGGCAGTCGAAGGAGCCTATAATTGTCTCTTTAGCTGATAATGTTAATTTTGCATGACAATGTTTGCAAATTACTGATTCTCCACCTACTACAATTGTTTTCGCCCAGATGTCACCAACTCTCTGATTTCTTTCGGAGTTCTTTACAGTTATAAATGCAACGATTCCAAAAGTTATAAAGAGTTCTAAGCCATCAAGAATCCTCCTTTTCAGAGACCGTCCAAAAGAAATGGGATTTCCATTCACAGTCACTACTTTTAGTTGAACAATCATATGTCCAATCGTCTGTCCTTTAAATGATTCAACTAATGGAAAGTAGATAAACCAAGTTAGAAAAAGAATAAAGCCAGACCATCCGCTAACACTGTATCCACCTTCATCTTTTGGACTTCCGAATTGGAAAATATACCAAAACCAAAAGGCAAGATAAATACCATAATCAATAATCGTTGCTAAAGCTCTTCTTGCAATATTTGGTTGAGTTCTGATGTTTCTCATGTGAGTGAATGAAAACTAACGTTTTGGCTAAAAAACTGTGGCGGGTTAAAAGCACCGCACTATCAGCCTTAGATAAAGATAGCAAAAAACAAGAAATATTCAATTACCCACAAAACAGCCATTGTTTTTAGCCTCGCGTTGGCAACTGCTTTTTACCATTCAACTTAGTTCTAAATAAAGGGATGGGTTATTCAAAGGAACTTTATTCAGCATTTCAAAGCACCACGCTTGTTGCTGCAAATAAGATCACGCATAGCTATAGATTTGATTCATTTACAAAACAGAACTATAGTACATAAAAACACAATTTGTTGGGTACGTTCAAGGTTTAAGAGTTATTACGTGATATCGTTACGCCAAACCAAAATAAATACAAATTATGGCAATAGTATCAAAAAAACCATGTACAGCTACAACAAACCACAAATCGTATTTACGCAAGTAGAAGATCAAGGCTAAGAGTCCTCCGACAATACCTGCAACAAGTTGCCCTGTAATTCCTTGATGACTATGCATAAAGCCAAAAAAACAAGCAAGTAGAACAATATTAAGCATAATACTGACTTTGCTTTCTCCAAAGAATTTTACAACTTGTCGCATAAAATAACCACGAAAGATAATTTCTTCTCCAAACCCCGAAGTTGCCCATACTAACAATAATGCAATTAAACAGGCTGGAAGATTTCCTCTCAATTGATCAAAACTTGAATAATCGATAGGAACTCCTGTGAGTTTTGTAATTCCAGGAACCAATGCGAAGACATAAAAAACAAAGAGGCCTAATGCAACTAATGGAGCAAGTACTAAGATGTTTTTGACTGTGAATTTTTCACGTTGAAACCCAAGTGCTGAAAACGGTTTTCCTTTATATTCTACATAATTAGCTATAATGATTAATATAGAAATAATGATGTTTTCTACGTAACTTATACGTACGGGTCCAAACCATATAAAGCAGATGATTGCTATGGTAATTAATGGAACTAATGTTTGTCGTAAGGTGATTTTGTTCATTTATTTTGTTTTTCGTTCTGAAACAAAAGTAAATCGAAAACTTCCTTTATTTGCATTTTTAGAGTGTTTAGGTACGAAAGCGCTATTTTTAGGTATAAATATTTTAGCGTAAAACCGACTGGTACGAAAGCCCCGGTTTCAGGTACAAAAAACTATGCAGACAGAAGTTCCTTATTGAAAGTTTTGGAAACGGGAAGCTCCATTTCGGTCAGGTAAATGGTGTTTGAGTCTTTCCAAGACTTGAAATGAGAGGGGTTGATAAGGTGTGAGCGGTGTACTTGAATAAGGAAATCAAATTCCTCTTTCAGGTTTTTTAAAGAGGTACGAATGAGTTTGGAATGAAGATTATTATTTTGAGTGTAAAAAATCTCAACGTAGTTCTGCGCATTGGACACACAGATCAATTCCGCCTTCTTTATTTTTAAGATATCTAGTTTGTTATCTCCCTTCATGGTCAGGATATCTTCCTTAGTTGGGATTAGTTTGATGAGGTAGCTTCTGGCAATCGCTAGAGCAGTAAGATTTACAATTGCCGCTTTCATCATGATTTCAGTGTTCCATTGAAGAAAATTATAGCCCCCACTGATGAGTGGACTCTTGTACAGTGCAAATGTACCTGTCGTATGAAGGATGTAAAAAAATAAGAGTGTGCTGACTTCAAAGCCAAATGACCACTTCTGCATTTTATCATAGATTGCCTTTTGGATAACAGCTATGAGCACATATCCTAAGAAAGCGATAATGTTGAATCCAATGCTGGATCTGATCCAAAAAAGGAAACCTGTTGTTTCATCAGTAAAGGGCCTCATAAAAAACATGAAAAGAAAACCCCATAGGGCGAAGAGTAAGCCCACAAGTAAGTGGTATCTGATGGATGGATTCAGTTTATTCATTTCAGCTACTCATCATTTTGAAATTTTACTACCTCAAACTTATTCAGTGTAGGAAACTGCTCCAAAAAATTAGATGATTACTTTTAGTTGTAGTATTCATGTAATTTTCTTTAGATCAGAGGTCAGTTTCTCGGTTGTTGCCAACGCCCATATAAGAATTCGTAGGGCGGTAAGTAAAGATACAATTTGCAGTTTACTATTGAGCAAAATCGCATTGCGATTTCTTAACTTCCTTTTCTTTTCAAAAATCGCCAAAGCGATTTTGTGGGATTTCAGATAACCACAAAACTCTCCTAACCCGTTGACGCCCTATAATTTTTATATGATGTTATAGCCTTTTTTTATTCTTTTTCAAATTCCCATTTCATATTTAAGAACTCATAAATAGCAACGCAGGAATATTCAAATGGTGTATCTGCATTTTCCTTTTTCATTGATTTTATGCTTTCTCCATACTTTTCAATCAACAGCGTATTTATTTCATCTCGTTCTTGTTCAGCTAATTTTGAAAATTGTTCCTTATCACTGGCCTTTTTAGGTCTTTCCTTTACTGTTGTCATACAAATACCAATAGAAACATCTCGTAAAAATCCTGATATAAACTTATTCTTTTCAACTAAGGATTTGCATTCCATTTGCAATTCCTTTTTACTTAGTTTGGATTTAACCAACTTTCCTAATAGTTGATAATTATTATTCATTATGTCAGTTAACATTTTAGTCAAATCCGTTGACACTTCTGAAATTAGTTGGTTGTCAGAAGTCTTATATTTAGAGTATGTTGACAAGGATTTTTCGATTGCAAGTGAATAATTGTCAATGCATTTAAGAGCTGTGTCCTTATTTTCTATATTGAGTAGTTTGCCTTCAAATTCTTGAACTGTTTTATCCAAATAATAGAACTCATTAATGTGAGCTTGGATGAAATCGCTTTCTGTTGAAGCAAAAATGTTGCTAATAATTAATACTGATAAAATAAATGTTGAAATTGTCTTCATATCATATTTACAAATTCGTAATAAGTGCTGTTTTATTAGTTTTTTTCTTGTCCCAAGCGATTACTTGTACTCCTTTTGAATAGTGTGTTCTAGTTGGAAGGTTGTTTAGCATATTCCTAAATCTGGGATATTCAATCTCAATTTCCTTTATTTCAATTTGATTAATTGACCATTCTAAATGGTGGATTTCAAATTCGTTAATAGAATTGTCGGTGTCTTGAAAAAGTGCATATCTTTCAGTTAGCCATTTGTCGAATTCAGTTTTTTCTTTAATTTCCTTTTCAATTACAAACTTGATTTTCAATTTGTCGTTGAATTTTGAATTATGAGATTCGTATTTGTTTTCAGCCCGTTTAATCTTTGAATATCGGTATGGAAGTTCAGAAATTCGCTTTGCGATTTTACAAGACAAATTAGTTCCGCCTTCAATGCTTAAAAAATAAACTCCCGTTTTATTATTAGACTTTACGTATGTTCGAATATTGATTTCGTCAAAATCTGATACTGGAGAAAAGGAAGGGAGGTGCTTTGGTCTAATTTTCTCCATTGTAAAAGCAACAACAGAAACCCAAGGTTTGCCATCAAAAAGGTCAATTTCTAATTCTTTCGGTACAAATTTTTTCAATTCGGTTAATTCCACTTGCCAATGAAGAAATATCGCATTATTCCATTCCTGATAATACTTCCAACTTTCACTCGACATTTTCCAAGGTCTGTGTTCTGTTGTGTTTAATATTTCTTTAATGGTCATTTCGTTTTTCTAATTGGCTATAACATTATAGCGTTTTATTCATCGTTCTCTAAAAGTAAATAAAAAAAGATTAAACTCCCATTCCTGATAATGTGATTTAAGAGCAGTAAGAATGATGAATAAAACGTTGTTGGACTGAGCCGATGGGATTATGGGCATTG
>NZ_JAGXGF010000023.1 GCF_024636815.1 Marivirga sp. | reverse complement strand
CTTCCAGGAAATCCCAGCCACTCATACCAGGCATGTTAAGATCCAAAAAGATGATGCCTGGTTGTGGATAATCTGAATAATCACCTTTACAAAGTAAAAAGTCAAGGCCTTCCTTGGCTGATTTCACAGATTGAATATACACACCTGTATTCTCCTTCTCCAAAATTAATTTATGGTAAAAGTTTGTAGCTTCATCATCATCAATGAGTAAAACACAATCCAATTTATTTGATTTATTTGTCATATAATTTTTGCTAGTGTAAAATGAAACGAGCTACCGAAATCTTTTTTGGAGTTAATCCATATCTTTCCTCCATGCAACTCTACAATCTTACGACAGTAAGCCAATCCTAGGCCAGTACCATCATATTCTTCAATCGGATGTAAACGTTGAAAAATAAAGAATATTTTCCCATAATCATCTTCCGCTATTCCAATACCGTTATCTTTAACACAAAACTCTATATAGTCGTTCCCTTCAGTTGCCGAGATTTCAACAACTGGTGATACATCCGGTTTCCTAAATTTAAGCCCATTACTGATGAGGTTCTGAAAAAGCAAACGTAACTCTACCGGATTTCCGCTTACTTTAGGCAGATCACTAATCTTGACAGCAGCATCATTTGCAGTTAAAGTAGTATCAAAATCCAGTACAATATTGTTTACCAATTCCTGACAGTCTACCTCTTGAATCTCTCGCTTATTACCTATTCTGCTAAAATCAAGTAGTCCTTTGATCATGATTGTCACCCTATCAGTTGCAGAATTCACATAATCCAAAATTTTCTTTCCCTGATCATCAAATTGAGTATAATATTTCTGAGAGATTAATTGGATCATATTCCCGATAGTTCGCAGTGGCTCTTGCAAATCATGACTGGTAATGCTTGTAAAGCGTTCCAGTTCTCGGTTTTTAACCAATAAGTCTTTATTCAGGTTTTCGAGTTCCATTTTATTTTCTGATAGCTTCTCCTGCTGTATATCCAGTTTGATAACTTTATCTAATAATTCATCAGAACTATCCGACAATTCCTTATTAATACCTTCAAGACTTGAAAAACTACTTTTAGCAATAAATACAAGTGTTACACTCGTCCAAATGACCACCAAAGAAATAACCATGTTTATTTTAGTTAAATCATCTGGATTGCTGGACATATCCTCTGATAAGATAAAAGATATTATAGTCAACAAAGAACACACTCCGGCAGTATATATGCTTGCAAACTTTCCAGGTAAAAGCCAGCTGTATAAAATTACAACAATGTATAAACATGCCATTGCAACGCTGCTTTCCGTATTCAAATCGACTATAAAGATGACACTGGTAATTAATATAGCCATGAAAAACAAGCCTGCATTCTGCAAAAGCATCATAGATTTACGATTTGAAAGCATTAGTTCTGTTTACTATTCAATTGCTGTCTGAGTTCCATGTTTTCTGCTTCGTACTTTTTGAGTTGCTTTTCCAACTCATAGGTTTTCAGCTTATCTTCGGGTTGAGTTTCTATCAACTTTGGTAGATCCCGGATTAACACAAAGGCAGTCGCCAAACTTACAAGAGCAGTTAAAACCCTTAATAGCGCACTAATTCTGTAAGCAGGCCAGTAAAACATTATTGCATCAATCAGGTGTGTGCTTCCACAAAGAATAATGAATGCACCAAAAAGCCAGAAAACCGGCAAAAAAGGTAGATTATGGCGTTTTTGAATAAAGAAAATAATGATAGCAGGTATCACAAAATAGGCCAGCCAGATGGCGATATCACTAGTGATATATAACCAACCATGAAAGGATGACCATTCACCACATACCCAACGAGCCGGCCAATCATCTGCCGAAAAAAGTTTATTAATAAATTCTACTATTTGCTCCATATACGATACTAATTGTACTTACGTAAGTAAATATAGGTGTTACTCTTTGGAAAAAAAAGAATTCTTAGTTTCAATAATTTAATCCAAAAGTGATAGTCTTTTCCTTTTTTCAGAAGATGGAGAAGGATTACATTTCTATAAATATGAAAATAATTGCAAAAAATAGGTTACTAGCTCAACCGATTTGAATTATTTTGAGTACTATAGAACAGGCTATATTATTCTATGATAAAAATTTATATCCAAAAGATTCGTAATTTCCTAAACAGCTCAGATTTCCTAAAATCTGTTTTGGTCACCTTCGGAATAGTAGTTCCGGTCTTGATTGGGATTCAAATTGACCAACTACCCTATTTTCTTAGCATTGCTATTGGAATGTTTTTAACATCAAGTAGTGATGTCCCCGGAAGTCGCAAACATAAAAGTATTGGAATTTTAATTGCGTCAGTGATAGCGGTTGTAGCTACTGTCATCATCACATCTGCTGCCTCCAATCTTTATATATTACTTCCCGTAATGGCTGTTCTTATTTTTGGGATCTCCTATATTTCAGTTTATGGTTTTCGAGCATCCCTAATATCCTTTGCCGGATTATTGGCCATCGTTTTAAGTTTTGCCCATACACAGATAGGTTCAGAAATATTTATCAATGCAATGTTTATTGGAATAGGTGGGCTTTGGTCTTTATTACTCTCTGCACTTTTTCATCCTTTTTTGCAAAAACGCCAAATCAATAATGGCTTGACGGAATGCCTTCAATTAACATCTCAATACATTCGCATTAGAGGGAAATTATCCATTACTGTTCAAAATGAAAACCAACTGAAGGATGATTTATTCAACTTACAGGTGAAAATCAATGAATCACATGAAGCATTAAGAGAGCTATTATTAAGTGAACGACAAAACTCCGGTTTCTCTAATTACAAAAGAAAGCAACTACTCATTTTCATTGAATTGATTGATATATTGGAGCTTTCAATGGCAAATCCGGCTAACTACGAAAAAATTAATAAGCTTTTTAAAAACCAACTGTATCTTATTAATCCGTTTGTTGATTTAGTATTTGAAATTTCGAATCGACTAGAGCAAATGGCTGATGCCATGCAAAAAGGACGAAAGCTGAAGCAGAGGGAAGACCTGGAACCAATGATTGAAAAATGCCGAGAAAATATTCAAGCTTATGTGAATGAAGTAAAGCTACCTAAAGCCAGAGAAGGTGCTTTATTATTGCATAATCTATTGGATTATGAAGAAAATCAGCTCCAGAAAATTCAGTCCATGGAAAGAATATTCCATGATCTGGAAAATCAAAGCAAAATAGGACTAAAAAGCAGAGAAGGAAAACGATTTATCACCCAACAGGATTACGACCTTAATATCTTAAAAGAAAATTTCAGTTTTAAATCACCAATTTTCAAGCATTCTGCCCGTCTTACAATTGTCATGTTACTGGGCTTTGGGATTGGGACTTATTTTTCATTGCAAAATACCTATTGGATTTTGCTGACTATAGTGGTAATCATGAGACCTGGTTATACCTTGACTAAAGAGCGCTCAAAACACCGATTATATGGGACATTAATTGGGTCGGCAATAGCTGCTTTGATTGTATTAATCACGCAGAACACCTATGTTTATGCTGTTCTCTCTATCCTTTCGCTAACATTAGCCTTGAGTTTTATTCAAAAGAACTATAGAACCTCCTCCATCTTTGTGACTACCAGTATTGTATTCATTTATGCACTCATCAATCCAGATGCATTTGAAGTGATTCAATACAGAGTGATTGATACAATAATAGGTGCTTCAATTGCTTTTGGAGCTGGTTCATTTCTATGGCCTGCGTGGGAATCCTATAGCATCAATACCACCATCATTCAGGCCTTAAGAGCCAACCGTAAATACCTGTCCGAAATCAATCGCTACTATCATCAATCAGAAGGTTTAACAGATTACAAACTAGCACGGAAAGATGCTTTTTTAGAAATGGGCAACTTAAATGCAGCCTTTCAACGGATGAACCAGGAGCCTAAGGCACATCAACAAAATTTAGGTAAGATTAATGAAATTGTAAGTTTAAATCATACTTTTCTGACCGCCATGGCGGCCCTTGGCACTTTTATTCTTAATCATAAAAAAGATGAAGTGTCAGAAGATTTTGAGATAATCATAAACTCTGTGGATACGAATCTTCGACAATCCTTACAGACTTTACTTCACAAAAACGAAACTGAGAACACCGCTACAGAAAAATTGGAAGAAGCCTACCTACATTTAGAAGAAAAGTATGAAAACTTGGTGGCTATTCGGACTAAGGAACTGGAAAAAGAACAGTCCAAGCCTATTGATCCTGACTTTAGAAAAAATTTGCAAGCTACTCGCTTAATATCCGATCAACTTAAATGGCTGGTAAGCATTTCAGGAAATTTAAAGAAAGTAGTGAAGGAATTGGAGAAGGAAGGAGTTTAATTATAAATTATTAAAAAGGAAGCTTTAAAAATCATACTGAAAGAGATTTTAATTAAATTTATCATGTTCTAAACTAATGTTTGAAAAATGAATTACTACCTACTCTTCTATAAAACCATTGAAAATTATGTTGAAAAAAGAGCTCCTTATCGTTCTGAGCATTTGAAATTGGCAGAAGAAGCTCATCAAAAAGGTTATATAATTATGGCTGGTGCTATGGCAGAACCAGCAGATGGAGCCATTTTAATATTCAAAGGAGAAAGTCCTAAAATAGCTGAAGATTTTGCCAAAAATGATCCTTATGTGAAAAATGGCCTAATCAAAAGCTGGGAAGTAAGACATTGGACTGTGGTGGTTGGTCAAAATTCATAATAGCTTAAACTTATGAAATCACATAATTACAAATCAATTATCAAATGGACAGGCAATAAAGGAAAAGGAACCACTTCATATACTTCCTACGAAAGGTCTTATGATATTATAATTGAAAATAAACCTACAATAAAAGGAAGTTCAGACCCTGCATTTCATGGTAATTCCGAACTCCATAATCCAGAAGATTTATTTTTAGCTTCTATCTCCTCTTGTCATATGTTGTGGTATCTTCATTTATGTTCCGAAAATCAAATCACAGTAATTGATTATCAGGACAATGCTTCTGCTACCATGGGAGAAAACCCTGATGGTAAAAGGCATTTTAATGAGGCAGTTCTCACGCCCGAAGTGGTGATTTTAGAAAAAGATAAAATCGAATTAGCAGAATCCCTCCATCAAAAAGCTAATGAATTTTGTTTTATTGCCAATTCCTGCAATTTCCCTATTCATCATAACCTAATTATTAGGGTTCAGGAATAAATTACAAATAGGATCAATTATCCTTTCTATATTTTATCTGTAATCCATTAAGGAAATTTCTTAGATATTGATCTAGAAAAGGTCGGTATTGTGCTTGTTTTGGGTTTCTTAAAAATGCGGTTACTTCATGCGGACTAATCGGTTTACCTGCTAATTTAAAGGCTTCCATTATATCTTCAGTTTTTAATTTTAATGCAATCTTAAGCTTCTTAAGTATGGTGTTATTATCCAATATTTTTTCAGGCTTGGGTTGTTCTCCTTCTTTCTTTCCTCTTTTTTCGTTTATTAGCCCATTTAGGAAAATAGCCAATTGGTCATCATAAATTTCTTTAAACTCATCATGATCATCATTTTTCAGCCAATCAGTAACCAATGATCTCGTGACTTTATAATCAGCACTATCGAATATAGCAATCATCTGCTCATCACCATAATCAAAAATGTAGCGGATTCTTTTTAAAATGTCGTTATTGGTCATCTCTAATTAATTAAGATTCTAAAATAAAAAAGACTGTTTCAAAATTTATATCAACACTTATGAAAAGTATATCTCAAATTCTGAAACAGTCTCTAAATGTATATTTTGTCTAGATTCTATTTTTCCCGATTCCTTCGTCTCGGAATCTTCGCTTTGCTACGACTAGACTCTAGATTCTATTTTGCTAACGCTTTCTTCATAGTCTCTCCTATATCAGCTGGAGACTGAACAACATAAATACCACATTCGTCCATGATTTTCATCTTAGCTTCTGCAGTATCGTCTTTTCCACCGATTATCGCTCCGGCATGTCCCATTCTTCTTCCAGCTGGAGCAGTTTTACCTGCGATAAATCCAACAACAGGTTTTTTATTACCGTTTTCTTTTATCCAACGAGCAGCTTCTGCTTCATAATTTCCACCAATTTCACCTATCATTACAATAGCATCAGTTTCATCATCTTCCATTAACATCTGAACCGCCTCTTTAGTAGGAGTTCCTATTATTGGGTCACCACCGATTCCGATTGCAGTAGAAATTCCTAAACCTGCTTTAACAATTTGGTCAGCTGCTTCATAAGTTAAAGTACCTGATTTAGAAACAACTCCAATTCTTCCTTTTTTGAAAACAAAACCAGGCATGATACCTACTTTAGCTTCTCCCGGAGTAATTACACCCGGACAATTTGGGCCTATAAGAGTTAAATCTTTATTCTGAATATAAGTTTTTGCTTTCATCATATCTTTCACTGGTATTCCTTCCGTGATAGTGATGATAACTTTGATTCCTGCATCAGCAGCCTCCATAATGGCGTCTGCAGCGAAAGCAGGTGGAACAAAAATGATGGAAACATTTGCACCAGCTTCTTTAACAGCATCTTCGACAGTATTAAAAACAGGTCTGTCTAAATGTTTTTGACCTCCTTTTCCGGGAGTTACACCACCTACTACATTGGTGCCGTATTCTATCATTTGCTCAGCGTGGAATGTTCCTTCTGAACCTGTGAAACCTTGTACAATTACTTTAGAATCTTTATTTACTAAAACGCTCATTATGCTCTGTTTAAAGTTTTTGCAAAAATAGAACAAAAGGCTTCATTCACAAAGTAATTTCGTGCTTGTTTCCGAATAAGTTATAGATTGCTAAAATAAACAATCTCTCAACTCAATGATTTAGCATTATTGGATTTGCTTATAAATCTAATCCTACTTTATCAAGTTCTTAGTGTATAATGAAACCTGTCAGGTTTGTACTTGGTATTTAATAATGAAAACTAAATTCTAATTATTACTGTATTTTGTAGAAACCTGACAGGTTTTGGTTAAATTATAATTCTGTCTAAAATGCTTAAAAAAAGTGAATTGCCTTCCAAAGTTTGTCCAAGGTGCAATAGATCATTCAGCTGGAGAAAAAAATGGAAAAAAGATTGGGATAATGTGAAATATTGTAGCAAAAAATGTAGCGGATTGGCAAAGGAATAATAGTTGGCTTTAAATTCTAGGATTTAACTTCATTTTCCCTACCTTAACTTTTATGAAATCGACATTAAAAATTCAGATTGGAATTTTACTCCTACTCCCGATAGTTTTTGGACAGGCGAAATGAATTTTTAATCAAAGATTCCATAGCATGATCCGACAAAATCGGGGGGACCATTAAAACAATTAAATAAACATGAAAATCCTTAACGTCCAACAAATACAAGAAGCTGATCAATATACAATCAAAAACGAGCCCATAGCCAGCATTGATTTAATGGAAAGAGCTAGTCAGCAAGTTGTGAATTGGATTAGTAAACATTTTTCTAATAAGCATGAAGTTATTGTTTTAGCAGGCTCAGGTAATAATGGAGGAGATGGTTTGGCTATTGCAAGATTATTATCAAATCAAAATTATCAGGTGAGTGTAATTTTAGTGATGGGTGAGTCCGGTTCTGAGGATTTTGAACATAATTTAAAAAGGTTAAAGTCACTCAAAGAAGTTAAAATTTTGAATGATTATGATTTCTCAAATTCCACTGATAAAAATATATTTATAGATGCTGTTTTTGGCTCCGGCCTCTCCCGCCCTATCGAAGGAGAAATTGCAGACTATATCCAAAAAGCAAACGATGCTAAAGGAATTAAGATAGCAGTAGATATTCCATCAGGCATTTTTGCTGATGAGCCAAGTCCAGATGAAACTATATTCAGGTCAAATTTTACGCTTAGCTTCCAAGTCCCTAAGCTTGCTTTTATGATAGCTGAAAACCAAAAGTTTATTGGGAAATTTGAAATATTAGACATAGGTTTATCAAATGGATTTATAAATAATTGCATAAGCGATTACTCAATTTTCGAATTAACGAATGAAATAAAATCACGGTTAAAAGTCGATAGTACAGCACATAAAGGAAATAGAGGCCGGGCCACGATCATAGCCGGAGGACATGCTAAAATGGGAGCTGCAATATTAGCTTCAAAAGGAGCTCTTCATTCTGGAATAGGATTATTATCGGTTCAATCATGCCCTCATTGCATTGAAATTATTCAAATTCAAATACCTGAGGCTCTGATTCTGAAAGATGAAAATGAATACGTATTAGGTAGTTTTCTGGATTATGACAATCAGGATGTTCTAGTTTTTGGCCCTGCCGTGGGCTTTGCAAATAAGACCATTAAACTTTTAGAAGAAATATTAAAAAACTACATCGGCCAACTTATTCTGGATGCGGATGCTATTACAATTTTAGCAGAAAATCGTGAATTGTTAGAGCTATTGCCAAAAGGAACTATTTTAACCCCACATCCTGGAGAGTTTAAAAGATTAGTTGGAAATTATTCCAATAATTTTGAAGCTTTGGTGCAACTAAAGTCCTTCTGCAAGCATCATAAGGTGGTAGTAGTTTTAAAGGGAAAACACACTGCAGTTTGTAATGAAAATGGACATGTAAGTTTCAATACTACGGGCAACCCAGGAATGGCTAAAGGAGGCAGTGGAGATTTATTATGTGGAATTTTAGCAGGAATAGCACCTAGAGTGAAAAATCCTTTTATAACGTCAATATTGGCAGTATATTTGCAAGGTTTTGCAGGAGATATCAGTTTGAAAGAATATGGAGAAAATTATATGACACCCTCCACCATGATTTCAAATTTAAAAGATGTTTTTAAAGAATTAGAAAATAACTAAATACTAAAAACTTAAAACGTTTTTGATCGTAAGAAATTGTAATGAAAATATTAATCAACATATTAATTTTAACCTTCTTCAGCTTCAATATTTCTATTGCAGAATCTGATAAAATTAATTCCATTGGCAAGAAGGATAATGTTGAAATAGTAAGAGCCCTAAAAACTGCAGAGGTTTATCCTAATCCGGCAGAAGATTACATTTATCTTAAAATAAATGACCAAAAATTATCTTCAGATATTCAAATTGAAGTAATGAGCATCATTGGAAATAAAATGAATATTTCAAGTGAAAAAATTAAATCTGGCTTATATAAAATTAATCTAACCAATATTCCTAGTGGGCATTATTACGTAATGTTAACGCTTGATTCAGAAAAGAGCTTAAAGAAATTCCTTAAAAAATAGTTCTTAAGATATTTCAAAAAAATAAATTAATTACATCTATCTATTCTTTAAATAAATTCACTTTTTTTATCGGTTAATAATAATTACTTTTCGATAAATACTATGGCATGAATTTTAAAGCATATTTTTATTGGATAGTAGCAATTCTTGAAATCATTTCACTCACATTTGAAATTGATATACTGCATCAAATATGTAAACCCCTCTTAATGATTGCTTTACTGATTTACTTTTGGGATAAATCAGATATAAGAAAAGATGAAAAATGGGTTAGTTTTGTCACTTTGGCATTAGCTTTCAGCTGGGTTGGAGACATCATGTTATTATTTACTTACAAGCATTTCCTATTCTTTTTTGCTGGTCTAACTGCATTTTTGGGAGCTCATATTGTCTTCATTATCGCCTACAGAAAAGCAACATTTAATGATAAATTAAATTTCACATGGTCTTTTTTCCCTCTAGTTGTCATTGCATATTTGGCTTTAATGGCTTACTTAATATTGCCTTATGTCGATAGCGTTATTCAGGTTCCTATCACACTTTATGCTTTGATATTGGCATTGATGGTAATGATAGCCTGGTATCGTAAAAATCAAACCACAGATGAAAGTTTCCAATTAGTAGTACTAGGAGCTGCGCTATTTATCATTTCTGATTCGATTTTAGCTATCAATCGTTTTTCTCATACTATTCCATATGCAGGAGTAGCCGTTATGGGAACTTACATCATTGCGCAATGGCTTATAGTGAATGGATTATTAAAACATAGAAAAACAAAAGAAGAAACCTCCATACAAAACAACTAAAAGGATTGGTTTTTCAATATTTTATTCTGTTTAAAAATTATTTCTAGTATTCTTAATGTTTTTTTGTGTTAGAATTTGTTTTATTCAAAAAGCTTTTTCTACATTTGAAGTATTATTTCGGTAATCAATTTATAACGAAGAGGTGAGAGACAGGCTCGTTGACCCTCTGGCAACCTGAATCAAGGTGCCAAATCCTGCCCAACATTGGGAAATATAAATGATCAATTATGAACAACTTACAAATATTCGCTCCTAGCGAACACTTCAAGCAAGCCATTTCGGCTCAGAATTCAACACCAACAAATAGAGCTTCTAAGCTAAATTCTATTATTTCTAATGCATATATGCGAATGTGTATGTGCTGTTGTTGCTAATTAACAACTCCATTCTATTTGGATCTATTCCGGTAATCTGAAGGGACAATTATATCCTTTCCTATTTAAAGACTTATTCTGGAACAACCATAATCTACTATTAATCAATTACATAATAAAATTTAATTACTCACTCAGATATTCTGATTGACACAATCATACTTAATACTCATTAAAATATAATCATCTTAAAATTTATAATTATGTCAACTACACAAAAATTCGAAACATTACAATTGCATGCAGGCCAAGAGCCTGACCCAACCACTAACTCTAGAGCAGTACCGATTTATCAGACTACTAGCTATGTTTTCAATAACTCAGAGCATGGTGCTAACTTAT
>NZ_JAGXGF010000233.1 GCF_024636815.1 Marivirga sp. | reverse complement strand
GAATTTTCTGATTTGGCTGAGAAACACCTTTTTGAATCTTAATCCCTATGAGCGAATATCACGAACCGGTAATGTTACAGCAATGTCTGGATGGATTGGCTATTAAGCCCAATGGAATCTATGTAGACTTGACTTTCGGAGGTGGTGGTCATTCTAAAGCCATTTTAGAAAAATTAACAGATGGCAAATTATTAGGCTTTGACCAAGATCAGGATGCTGAAGCTAATGCTGAAGCTATTGATCATCCAGGTTTTGAGTTTGTTCAAGCGAACTTTCGGTTCGTTAAAAAATATTTGAAATTATATCGCATCAAGCAAGTTGATGGGGTTTTAGCTGATTTAGGAGTTTCCTCTCATCAGTTCAACAAAGCTGAAAGAGGTTTTTCTACTCGTTTCGATGCAGAACTGGACATGAGAATGGATCAGCATGCTCCCGTAACGGCCAAACAAGTGGTTAATGAATTTAGCGAAGCTGATTTGCATAAGATTTTCGGGCTTTATGGTGAAGTTCGAAATGCTAAGACTTTAGCTTCTGCAATTGTTTCGGCAAGAGCTGCTAGTCCTATAAATACGATTGGAGAGCTAAAAGAAATATTAGGAAGATACGCTAAACGCGGAAGAGAAAATAAATATTACGCACAGGTTTTTCAAGCACTAAGAATTGAGGTGAATGAAGAACTTAAAGCTTTGGAAGAAGCTTTACTTCAGATGGAAGAAGTGATAAAGCCAGGTGGTAGATTAGTAGTAATGAGCTACCATAGCCTGGAAGATAGATTGGTGAAAAACTACATCAATAAAGGGAAATTGGATGGTGAGGAAGAAAAGGATTTCTACGGAAATGTTTTAAAACCATTTAAAGCCATCAATAGAAAGCCTATTACTGCAGAAGATGAGGAGTTGGAGATAAATAATAGAGCTAGAAGTGCAAAATTAAGAATAGCTGAAAAGTTATGAGCGAGAATACTTTTAAACAAAAGGACAAAAACAAAGCAAAGGATTCAGCTTCGGGAAGTATTTTCTCAAGGCTGGATAAAACTTTGGGAGGAAATAATGCCGAAGGTGGATTGCCAGTGCATTATCTGCCGTATGTTTTATTCATAGTCGCGATTTGTATTTTCTACATTGGCAATAGCCATTATGCGGATAAAACCACTCGGAAAATCGATAAGCTTCATCAAGAAGTGGAGGATTTAAGAGCAGATTATACCACTTTAAAATCAGAATATATGTTTGCTTCCAAACAATCGGAAGTAGCAAAAAAGGTAAAGAAATTAGGATTAGAGGAATCAGAAAAACCACCATTTAAAATTATAGTAGAAAAAGGTGAATATTAAAAAGTCCATATTGCTCAGAGTACGATTAGCATTTTTGGCTATTGTCATTTTTGCTGGAGCTATTATGTATCAGATTTTTCACATCCAATGGATGGAAGGTGATAAGTGGCAAAAAATGGCAGAAGAAATTAATATGAGCTATCAGGAAGTGAAAGCTACCCGTGGGAATATTTATTCCGATAACGGTAGCTTGTTAGCTACTTCTTTGCCTTTTTATAAAGTAGCTTTTGATCCAACCATCGCAGATCAGCAATTATTTAGAGATAAGATTGATTCTTTGAGTTTGATGCTTTCCAAGAGTTTTGGGCAAACTTCTACTTATTATAAGCAAAAAATTACTACAGCCAGACAAAAAGGTAGGCAATATATTTTCCTTTCTAATGAATTGATTGGTTATCAGAAGAAAAAGGAAATGGAGACTTGGCCTATATTTAGAGAAGGGAGATTAGCAGGTGGTGTTATTTTCACAAAAACTGATAAAAGGTTCAGACCTTTTTCAAATTTAGCATTTAGAACCATCGGCTTTTTGAATGAAAACGATTACGGTGCAGGACTTGAATACAGCTTTAATAAATACTTAGCAGGAACAAACGGTAAAGCATTATTTCAAAAAATTTCTGGTAGCAGCTGGAGACCTGTTAACGATGGTTCTGAAATCAGACCAAAAGACGGTTTTGATATTCAAACCACTATAGATATCAACTTGCAGGATGTTTTAGAATCTGCATTACTGAGTCATTTGATCAGGCATGATGCTGATATGGGTTGTGTAGTAGTGATGGAAGTGAAAACAGGTGAAATAAAAGCCATTTCAAATCTAAAAAAGCTTTCAAATGGAAAATATGGTGAAGTTTATAATTATGCAGTGGGTAGTCATGGCTTAAGAGAACCTGGTTCTACTTTTAAATTAGCCTCATACATGGCGCTTTTGGAAGAAAGAGATATTAAACTTTCAGATTCTGTTGATACAGGTGATGGGGAATATAAGTTTTATAAAGATAAGGTAAGAGATCACAAGCCAGGTGGTTACGGAACAATTTCTATTCGTGATGCTTTTGAGAAATCTTCAAATATTGCTATAGCCAAATTAATTGATGAGACCTTTCGTGAAAATCCTCAGCGCTTTTTGGATTATTTAAAAACGATGGGTGTCACTCAACCTTTAGGTTTTCAAATGATTGGAGAGGGAAAACCTAATATTCCGCCTATTAAACAGTGGAGTGGGATTACTTTGCCATGGATGGCTTATGGGTATGGCTTGGAATTGACTCCTTTACATACCCTAACGTTATTTAATGCAGTTGCCAATGATGGCAAAATGATTCGTCCTTTATTGGTTAAATCAATTAAGAAGGCAGATAAAGAGATTAATACTTTTAAAACTAATGTAATTAGCAATCAAATTTGCTCTAAAGAAACTTTAGACAAACTAAAAATCATGTTGGAGGGAGTGGTGCAAAATGGAACTGCCTCTAACATTAGTAATGCAGAATACAAAATTGCAGGAAAAACGGGAACAGCTCAAAGCTTGAAAGATGGAAGGTATGTTCGAAAATATTACACATCATTTGCAGGTTATTTTCCTGCGGATAACCCTAAATATTCGGCTATAGTGGTGATGGATAATCCTAAAGGTTATCAACAATATGGTTCGGATGTGGCAGCTCCAGTTTTTAAAGAAATTGCAGACAAAATTTTTGCATTGGACTTGAATATGCATGAAGAGTATGAATTAGCAGAGAAACCTGAGAAAGGGATTTTTCCTGTAGTTCAAGCGGGTAATAAAAATGACTTATCCTCTATGTTGAATTATTTAGGGGTTTCCAATCATGCTGATGTACAAGAATTGGAATGGGTTAGAGCATCTATTCATAATAATTCCATTAAATGGGAACCCAATAATCAGCATCAGCAAGGTTTAGTGCCTGATGTGAGAGGTATGACATTACGAGATGCACTGTATTTATTAGAGAATACAGGTTTAAATGTAGTTGTAAAAGGTGAAAAGGGTAGAGTGAATTCACAATCACAATATCCAGGATCAAGAGCATTAAAAGGAAGTACAATAAAACTAGAAATAGGTTAGTGGCGAACTTAAAAGACATATTATACAAAGTAAAATTAATCAGCATTTCTGGTGCTACTGATATCGCTATTGATGCCATTCAGTTCGATTCTAGAATAGTTGGGGCTGGAGATGTCTTTGTTGCCATTAAAGGAACTCAGGTTGATGGTCACGAATTTATTTCCAAAGCTGTTACTCAAGGTGCGGTTGCTGTGGTGTGTGAAGATATTCCAATGGATATCCATTCTGAAGTAACTTATGTCCAGACTGATAATTCAGCCAAGGCTTTGGGTATCATGGCTGATAATTATTTCGGTCACCCTTCTGAGAAATTGAAATTGATTGCAGTTACTGGTACAAATGGCAAAACCACCACGGTGAGTTTGTTGCATCAGTTATTTATGAATTTGGGTTATCATACCGGTATGATTTCAACGGTTCAAAATCAGATAAATAATACGGTTATTCCTACTACACATACTACACCAGATGCGCTTAAATTAAATTTCCTTTTAAAGAAAATGGTGGATTCGGGCTGTAATATTGTGTTCATGGAAGCCAGTAGCCATGCTATCGAACAGGAGAGAATGGCCGGTTTAAAATTAGCTGGAGCTGTTTTTACAAATATTACGCATGAGCATTTAGATTACCACAAAACATTTGATAATTACATAAAAGCCAAAAAAAAATTATTTGATGATTTGCCATCCGATGCTTTTGCTTTGGTAAACGTTGATGATAAAAGAGGAATGGTGATGCTGCAGAATTGCAAAGCCTCAAAATATACTTATTCCTTAAAAATGATGGCGATATATAAAGCCAAAGTTTTAAGTAATTCATTACAAGGACTTGAGCTCAATATTGAGCAAAAGGATGTTTGGTTTAGACAAATAGGCTATTTCAATGCTTATAATCTTTTGGCTTCTTATGCCACTGCACATTTGCTGGAAGAGGAAAGCGAAGAAATTTTAATGAACTTATCTCAAATCGAATTAAAGAATGGAAGATTTGAGCAAGTACCGAATAATGCGGGAATTACGGCTGTGGTAGATTATGCACATACTCCTGATGCTTTGGAGAATGTGTTACAAACTATTGATAATATTAGAACTGGAAATGAACAAGTGCTGACCGTAGTGGGCTGTGGAGGAAACAGAGATACGACTAAAAGACCATTGATGGCAGAAATAGCCTGCAGGTTTAGCGATAGAGTAATATTGACTTCAGACAATCCAAGATTTGAAGAACCAGAGGCAATTATTGCAGATATGCAAAAAGGTGTTCCTGTTTCTCAAGTTAGAAAGGTAACGAATTTACCAGACCGGAAAGAAGCTATAAAATTAGCATGCAGTTTTGCTCAAAAGGGAGATATCATATTGGTGGCTGGAAAAGGTCACGAAACTTATCAAGAAATAAAGGGCGAAAGAAGCCATTTCGATGATAAGGAAATAGTAAGTGAAATGTTGAATTTGATCCATAATAAATAAAAAAAGGGAAAGGTGTTATATTATTTATTCGACTTCTTAAATAAAAAAATGGACTTGCTTGGGGCAGGGGTATTTCAGTATATCTCATTCAGAGCAGGTATGGCTACACTTTTTTCTTTGTTGATCACTATCACCTTTGGTAAGTCGTTGATCAATAAATTAAGAAAGAAGCAAGTTGGTGAATCCGTTCGTGATTTAGGGCTTGATGGTCAGATTGAAAAAGCTGGGACCCCAACTATGGGCGGAATAATGATTATTTTGGCAATCGTAATTCCAGTTTTACTTTTTTCAAAAATCGATAATATATATATCATTTTACTTTTAGTTTCCACCGTTTGGATGGGATTAATTGGCTTTTTAGATGACTACATCAAAGTATTTAAAAAGAATAAAGACGGATTAAAAGGAAAATTTAAAGTATTTGGACAAGTCGGTTTAGGGTTGATTGTTGGCTTAACATTATTTTACCACCCTGATGTTACGGTTCGTGAATTCGTTTCTCCTGTAAGTGTATCTGAAGGTGTTGAAATGGTATCTGAATCTTCATTTGAAGACGTAAAATCGATGGTCACTACCATTCCATTTTTTAAGAATAATGAGTTTGACTATAGCAATATTTTACCTTTTCTTCCTGATGGCTCTACTGTAGTCATTTATGTATTAATTGTAATCTTTATTGTAACTGCAGTAAGTAACGGAGCGAATATTACCGATGGAATAGATGGATTGGCAGCGGGAACATCAGCTATTATTGGTTTGGCTTTAGCAATTTTTGCCTACGTATCTGGTAATGCCATTTTCTCTCAGTACCTCAATATAATGTTCATCCCGAATAGTGGGGAAATTGTGATTTTCTGTGCTGCTTTCGTGGGAGCGTGTGTCGGCTTTTTATGGTACAATACTCATCCGGCTCAAGTTTTTATGGGAGATACTGGAAGCTTGTCAATAGGTGGAATAATAGCTGTTTTAGCATTAGTCATTAGAAAAGAATTATTAATACCTGTTTTATGCGGGATTTTCTTGATTGAAAATATTTCTGTCATTCTACAGGTGGGATATTTTAAATACACAAAGAAAAAATACGGTGAAGGCAAAAGGATATTTTTAATGTCTCCATTGCATCATCATTATCAAAAGAAAGGAATTCATGAATCTAAAATTGTAAACCGCTTCTGGATCGTGGGCATTTTGTTGGCCATTATTTCGGTAGCAACATTAAAATTGAGATAAAGCCCCTTAATCCCCAAAGGGGAAATTGGGATAGCATTAAAAGAGAAAATTAAAATAGAAGGTTGATGTCTTATAACTTAAAACCTAATACTTAAAAAAATAATGAAAGAACGAATCATCATATTGGGAGCAGGAGAAAGCGGAACTGGAGCTGCTTTGCTAGCAAAAGCAAAGGGATATGATGTTTTTGTGTCTGATTTTGGAAGTATTAGTGAAGCAAATAAAGACAAATTAAATCAAGCGGATATTTCTTTTGAGGAAGATAAGCATACTGAAAAATTAATATTAAATGCTAATAAAATAATCAAAAGCCCTGGTATTGCTCCTAAAGTAGAGATTGTACAAAAGGCTGTAGCCAAAAATATCCCTGTAATTGATGAACTGGAATTTGCTTATGGGTTTACAAAAGGAAAAATCATTGCTATAACCGGAACAAATGGTAAATCAACCACAACCATGCTAACTTATCATTTGCTTAAAGAAGCAGGTTTATCGGTTGGTTTGGGGGGGAATATTGGTAAAAGTATGGCGGGGCAATTGGTCAATCGGGATTTCGATTGGTGGGTTTTGGAGTGCAGTAGTTTCCAGATTGACGGCTTAGTAGATTTCAAACCACATATCGGTATTTTGTTGAATATTACTCCGGATCATTTAGATCGATATGATTATAAAGTTGAAAAATATGTAGCTTCTAAATTTTCCTTATTCAAAAATCAGGCTAAAGGAGACTACGCTCTATTATATACAGAAGATGAATTGATTAAAACTAATCTTTCAAGACATCAATTTTCTTCAAAATTATTTGAGTTGAAATTTGAAGATGTGCCTTACGAGGGAGCTTATGCAAATCCCTCTGGTATTATCATCAATTTGAATGAAAGAAAGAATACTTTTTCTCAAGACTTACTGACTATAAAAGGAAAACATAACCAGACTAATGCCATGGCTTCTATTTTAACTGCTAAACTTGCTAAAATTAAGAATGAAAAAATTGCGGACAGCCTTCCGAAATTTAAAAGTATTCCACACAGATTAGAGTCAGTAGGAAATATTCATGGGATTGAATTTGTAAATGATTCTAAAGCCACCAATGTAGATGCTGTTTATTATGCTTTGGACGCTTTTACACGTCCTATCATATGGATAATTGGAGGGGTAGATAAAGGAAATGACTATAGCCAGTTAGATGCAGTTAGCTCAAACGTAAAGGCTATTATTTGCTTAGGAAAAGATAATGAAAAAATTAAGGAGTATTTTAAAAACAGATGCCCGATAATCGAAGAAACACAATCCATGCAGGAAGCTGTGAAAATGGGATATAAATTATCTAAAGACAGGGAAGTTGTATTGCTTTCTCCTGCCTGTGCAAGCTTCGATTTATTTAAAAATTATGAAGATCGAGGGAATCAATTTCGCTTGGCATTCCAATTATTGGAAAGAGAAATAGAATTGAAAAAATTATCGCAGTCATGCTAAGTATTCAAAACATAAAAGCTTGGACTGACAAGCACCTAAAAGGAGATCCCGTGATTTGGACGGTGGTTTTTGCTTTAGGTATGCTCAGTATTTTGGTGGTTTATAGTGCCACCGGTACCATTGCCTATTTTAAATATGGTGGTAATACGGAATACTATTTATTGCGTCACAGCTTTTTAGTGTTTTTAAGTTTCTTTGCAATGTGGGTAGCCCACAAAGTGGATTATCGCTATTATTCAAAAATTTCACGCTTGGCTTTATGGCTTTCAGTACCGCTATTGATTTTTGCATGGCAATTTGGGGTAAACCTCAATAGTGCCTCAAGATGGATCACCATTCCATTAATTAATCAATCATTCCAACCATCAGATTTGGCAAAATTAGCCTTGATCATTAATCTGGCGGGGATGTTATCTAAAAGACAGCAAAATATTCATGACTTTAAAAAGGCATTAATTCCCATGCTTTTATGGTGTGGTGTAATTTGTGGATTAATAGCTATGACCAATTTGTCCACAGCTATATTACTCTTTTTAACCTGTATGTTGCTGTTATTTATCGGTAGAATACCAGTTAAATACCTGGCTATGTTAGCTTTTGTAGGTGTCTTTGCGGTAAGTATTGCAATGGTAGTAGGCCAAAGAGGGCAAACAGCCATCAGTAGGGTTGAAAACTTCCTTAATAAGGATAATATTCCTTTTCAGGCACAGCAATCTTATATCGCAGTAGCAACCGGAGGGATAACTGGAAAAGGACCGGGAAATAGTAGTCAGCGGAATTTTTTACCTGAAGCTTTTTCGGATTTTATTTTTGCCATAGTAGTAGAGGAATACGGAATGATAGGTGCAGGTATTGTGATTTTATTATACCTCACATTGCTCTATAGAGGAATGAAAGCAGCAGCTGCAAGTGGGAGGGCTTATGGAGGATTACTCTCCGCAGGACTGAGTTTTGCAATAGTCGTCCAGGCCATGGTGAACATGGCAGTGGCAGTTGGCTTAGGGCCAATTACAGGTTTACCATTGCCACTTCTAAGTATGGGGGGAACCTCGCTTTTATTTACCGGCTTGGCAATGGGTATTATTTTAAGTGTGAGTCGTGGAGAAATTGAAGAAACTCCTGATGCATTGAGCAAAAAGCAATTTTCTAATTTACCTAAAAAAGAAGCAGCCTAAATGGATATGCAAAAATCATATCGATTCATTCTAAGTGGAGGTGGCACAGGCGGTCATGTTTTTCCGGCTTTGGCTATTGCTGATGAAATCAAAAAGCAATTACCAAATGCTGAGATACTTTTTGTGGGAGCAGAAGGTAAAATGGAAATGCAAAAAGTACCGGAAGCGGGCTATAAGATTTTTGGATTACCGATAGCTGGTATTCAAAGAAGTTTAACATTGAAAAATTTGAGCTTTCCTTTTAAGCTGATGAATAGTTTAAAGCAAGCTAAAAAGATAGTAAAGAATTTTAAACCGGATGCTGTTATTGGTGTAGGTGGATATGCAAGTGGACCAACTTTAAGAGCGGCTTCCAATTTAGGAATTCCATGTTTGTTGCAGGAACAGAATTCATACGCAGGCTTAACCAATAAATGGCTGAAGAAAAAGGTGAAGCAGATTTGCGTGGCTTATGAAGGTATGGATAAATACTTTCCAGCTTCAAAATTAAATATTACGGGTAATCCGATAAGAAAGAATTTATTGAATTTACCTGATAGATCAACGGCAATTAAAAGCTTTGACTTAGATGAGAATAAAAAAACTATTTTGGTTCTGGGTGGAAGCTTAGGAGCAAGAACTATAAATGAAAGTATCGCGCAAAATTTAGATTTGTTAGCAAAACAGGATTATCAGATGCTTTGGCAAACTGGTAAACTTTATCATAATGAAATGCTGACTCGATCTGAAAATGCTGATTTAAAGCAATTGAAAGTTTTAGAGTTCATTAGGAATATGGATGAAGCATATGCTGCTGCTGATATTATTATTACCAGAGCGGGTGCATTATCTGTGTCTGAATTGGAAATAGTGGGTAAGCCGGTAATATTTGTACCATCGCCCAATGTAGCGGAAGATCATCAAACAAAAAATGCTCAAGCATTAGTCAAAAAAAATGCTGCATTAATGGTGACAGATGCCAATGCAGTTAAGGGTTTATTGCCGGAAGCTTTTGAATTATTACAAGATACTGATAAGCAAAAGGAGCTTTCTGAAAACATAAAAAAAATGGCTAAACCTAAAGCCACAGAGAATATAGTCTCGATTATTTTTAAAATGATTGAATGAAGATAAAAAATATACATAGCGCATATTTCATTGGAATCGGAGGCATTGGTATGAGTGCTTTGGCTCGCTGGTTCCACCATAATGGGGTGCAAGTTTATGGCTATGATAAAACATCAACCAAATTAACCACCCAGTTAGGAAATGAAGGCATTTCAATTCATTTCGAGGATGAAATTGATAAAATGCCTGATTTCGTATTTGAAAATAGTAAGGGAGTATTAGTTGTATATACGCCTGCGATTCCAAAAGACCATAAAGGATTTAATTATCTTAAAGAAAAGGGAATTAGTCTTTATAAAAGGTCAGAGGTTTTAGGAAAACTTACAGAGGGAATGTTTACCGTGGCGGTTGCTGGCACTCATGGAAAAACTACTACTAGCTCTATGATTGCACATCTTCTGAAAAGTGGTAAGAAAGATATTGCTGGATTTTTAGGTGGAATCACCACTAATTATGACACCAATATGGTCATGAATCAAGGTGATTATAAAAAAGCCATTATAGTAGTCGAAGCAGATGAATTTGATCGTTCATTTTTGACTCTCAAACCTAATATTGCAGTGGTTACCTCTACAGATGCGGATCATTTAGATATTTATGGCAAATTGGAGGAGTTGAAAAAGTCATTTTCCTTGTTTCTGGAAAATGTTAATCCTAAAGGTCAGATTTATATAAAAGATGGGTTGTGGGAAGAAATTGCTTCTAAGAAAATAAAAGCGGAGCCATTATCTTATGGATTGAACGCAGGGGAAATCAGAGCATTAAATGTTCAGGTGAAAGATGCAAAATTTGTTTTTGATGTAACCTTGAATGATAAAGTTATAAAAGGCTTCCAATTGTCAGTACCAGGTTTCCATAATGTGGAAAATGCCGTAGTTTCAATTGCGGTGGCTCATCAATTAGGATTAAACGATAAAGAAATTTTAGAAGGTATAAAAACCTATAGTGGTGTAAAACGCAGATTCGAATATATAATTCAAAGAGATAATTTTGTATTTATAGATGACTATGCGCATCATCCAAGCGAGATTCAGGCGATGCTGACATCTGTAAGGGCACTGTATCCCGGAAAGAAGGTAAGTGTTTTATTTCAACCTCATTTATATTCACGTACAAGGGATTTTGCTGTAGAGTTTTCTCAAAGCTTAAGCTTGGCAGATGAGGTCATGTTATTAGACATTTATCCTGCAAGAGAATTACGAATTGAAGGAGTAAGCAGTGATATTTTACTGGAATCAATTCAAGTGGATGAAAAATATAAAGTTGATAAAGAGACTATTATAGAATATTTAAGTAACAGAGAATTGGAAATTTTCATAACAATGGGAGCTGGAAATATAGATCAGTTAGTGGAACCATTAAAAAATATGTTTAACAAGCAGCATGCAGCTTAAAAAGAGTTTAAATATCGTCCTGAAGATTGTTTTACCCATAGTGATATTTATGGTAAGCATCGGCTTTGTGAGTAAAAAGCAAGAAGAAGTGCTTTGCAAAAAGATTATCATCAATATTAAAAATCAGCAAGGTAATTTCTTTATTAATGAGGCCGATATTAATAGTTTATTGACAAATAATGGCAATGAAATGGTGATGAATTTGCCTTATGAAAATTTCAAATTAAAAGATTTGGAAGAACGAGTGAATGCTCATAAGTTTATTCAAACAGCAGAGGTATATAGAGACTTAGCGGGAAACATGATGGTAGATGCTGTGCAAGCGCGACCAATTGCCAGAATATTTAATCCAAACGGAGCTGATCATTATATTAGCGACAAAGGTAGAATATTACCGGTTTCGGATAGATTTACTGCCCGGGTAATGGTTTTATCCGGTGAGTTTTTTAATCCATATATAGAAGAAGATATGCTGGCAGATGATGCTGGTAAAGATTTATTTCATTTTATAAAATTTATAGAACAAGATAAATTTTGGAGTGCGCAGTTTGCGCAATTGGAAGTAGATGATAGAGGAATAATTAATATTTACCCTCAGGTTACCAAACAGTTGATTGAATTTGGGACGGTATATAATTATTCTGATAAATTATCGAAACTTAAAATTTTTTACGATAAGATACTGCCCGACCGCGGGTGGAATCGTTACGATCGTGTAAATTTACAATTTAAAGAACAAATCATTTGTGAATAGAATAACCTTAGGCGATACATGGACATGCAAAATGATAAAATAGTAGTCGGATTAGACATAGGAACCACCAAAATATGCGTGATAGTGGGCCATAAAAATGATTATGGTAAACTGGATGTTTTGGGTATGGGCAAAGCCGTATCTGATGGCGTAGTAAAAGGCAAGGTCATCAATATTGAAAAAACCATTTTGGCTATCAAAAAGGCAGTAGAAGAAGCTGAAGATATTTCCGGTATCGATATAAAAGTGGTGAATGTTGGCATAGCTGGCCACCATATCAGAAGCTCTATTCAGAGAGGTAGTATTACTCGTGAAGATAGAGAAGAAGAAATTACAGTAGAGGATGTAAATCGTTTGACCAATGATATGCACCGCATGGTAATTCCTGCGGGTAATCAGATCATACATGTCATGCCACAAGTTTATACTGTGGATTATGATGATGGTATCAAAGATCCTGTGGGCATGACGGGCATCAGATTAGAGGCTGATTTTCATGTGATTACTGCTGATATTAATTCCATAAATAATATTCAAAAATGCGTGAAAAGAGCAGGTTTGGATATTGAAAATATGATATTGGAGCCATTAGCATCCAGCTTAGCGGTATTGTCAGATGATGAGAAAGAGGCTGGTGTTTGCCTGGTGGATATTGGTGGTGGTACAACAGATATTGCCATATTCCATGAGAATATCATCCGTCATACTGGTGTTATTCCTTTCGGAGGAAATATCATCACCTCTGATATAAAAGAGGGTTGTATGGTGATGCAGCAACAAGCTGAATTATTGAAAACAAAATTTGGAAGAGCAATTTCCACTGAAGCCAGTGAAAATGAGATTGTATCTATTCCTGGTTTAAGAAATAGAGCTCCAAAAGAGATTTCCATTAAAAATCTGGCACATATAGTAGAAGCCAGAATGGAGGAAATTATTGATTTGGTGCATGCTGAAATATTAGCATCCGGTTATGAAGGTCGTTTGGCTGGTGGAATTGTAATCACTGGTGGTGGTTCGCAAATGCACAGTGCCAGACAACTAGTAGAATATTTAACTGGAATGGATGCCAGAATTGGTTATCCAAACGAACATTTAGGAAGAACAAAAATAGAGGCTGTAAAAAGCCCGATGTATGCCACATCTGTAGGATTAGTATTGGCAGGTTATCGTTCGATTGATGAACGAGAGAACAGATACCTTGAGGCAAAGTTGAATAATCAGAATATGTTTATCAACCACAAGCAGAAAGGTGCAAAGAGAGAAGGAGACTTCTTTTCAAAAATTCTTAATAAAACTAAGAGTTTTTTGATAGATGATTTTGACGAAAAAGATGATTATTAAATAGAGCCTATTGGGCAAATACACGAGTATCTTTGGCGGGTATCTGATACTTAGTACCAAATAGGTTGCTTTGTGTAATAAAAATTTAATATCAATATGATACCGAAAGAATATAAAACACGGATATTATGACAGAAGGAGCTTATAAATTCGAAATTCCAAAACACCACAAATCTATCATTAAAGTGATAGGTGTTGGTGGGGGTGGCAGTAATGCTGTTAATCACATGTTTAACCAAGGCATCAGGGATGTTGAGTTTGTGGTCTGTAATACAGATTCTCAAGCGTTAAAAACAAGTCCTGTGCCTAACAAGTTGCAAATTGGAACCAACCTAACAAGTGGTTTGGGTGCCGGTGCTAATCCTGAAAAAGGGAAAGATGCCGCACTTGAAAGCAAAGAGGAAATCCGTGAGTTGTTAGGAAATGATACTAAAATGGTTTTCGTTACGGCTGGAATGGGTGGAGGTACCGGTACAGGTGCAGCGCCTGTAATAGCCCGCATTGCTAAAGAAATGGATATCCTGACTGTTGGGATTGTCACTTCCCCTTTTAGTTTTGAGGGAAAGAAAAAAGTGCGTCAGGCAGAGGAAGGTATTCGTCAGTTGAAAGAGAATTGTGATACTGTTTTGATTATTCTCAATGATAAATTAAGAGAAATACACGGTAATCTAACAATTGGGAATGCATTTGCAAAAGCGGATAATGTATTAACCACAGGAGCCAAAGGTATAGCGGAAATCATTACAGTTCCTGGTCAGGTAAACGTGGATTTTGAAGATGTTAAAACAGTAATGAAAAATGCCGGTGCTGCTGTTATGGGATCTGCTAGAACCGAGGGAGATGGCAGAGCATTGAGAGCTGCAGAAGAAGCATTATCTTCTCCTTTACTGAACAATACCGATATTTTAGGAGCTCAAAAGATCTTATTATCCATAATTTCAGGTGATAAGGCTGAATTGCAAATGGATGAGTTAACTGAAATCACAGATTATATTCAGGAAAGAGCTGGTGATGAAGCTGAGGTAATCTTTGGACACGGAACGGACCAATCTTTAGGAGAAGGATTATCTGTTACTGTTATTGCTACTGGTTTTGACCAAGGGGGCTATAAGGAAAATGCCATTCCTCATAAAGAAGCTAGAAAGGTTTATGATTTAGACTCAAATAAGCAAATTACGCTTTTTGGT
>NZ_JAGXGF010000232.1 GCF_024636815.1 Marivirga sp. | reverse complement strand
CTTTGCTTAGCGTACTGTTTGACCCTACGGGCAGTTTTATCCAGTAAAAATGAATATCGGCTATATTTCTCGGCTTCTTGCATTTATAATTATTAGTATAGCAACAAATTTAATGCTTATTTCTGAATTCATCTTGATTTTGAAGTGATGTTTCAGATTAAAGATTTGAACCAATATCATTTTTATATTTCTCAAGAATGATAAATTTCACTCAAATATCACCATATTATTTTAAAAAAATCATAAATTGAGACACACTAAACCTACTGACTATGAAACCATTATCAATTTTTAGTACTATTTTACTAAGTTGTTTTCTTGTAAGTTGCAATCAACAGGAAGCCCAAGAAAAAGAAGAAGGAGAAGAAAAGCTCACCCAATATTCCATTGAAAAATTTTATGATAACATTAATTATTCAGGAGGATATTTTTCACATGATGAATCCAAACTATTGGTTTCTAGCAACGCAACGGGAATTTATAATCTTTATGCATTACATACAGATGGATCGGGTATGGATACACTTTCCAGCAATAAAGAAGAATCATGGTATGCCAATTCTTATTTCCCTAATGATGACCGTATCCTTTTTTCAGCCGATAAAGGCGGAAATGAAATCAGCCATATTTACTTATTGGACACCAATAATAACGTTACCGACCTAACTCCCACAGAAGAAGAAAAAGCTTCATTTATGGGGTGGGATAAGGATTTGAAAAGTTTTAAATACACATCCAACAAACGTGATCCTAAATTTTTTGACATCTATGAAATGGATATTGAAAATTTTGAAAGCAAGTTAATATTTGAAAATAATGCAGGTGCTTTTCCTTCAGAAATATCGGATGATAAAAAATATGTAGCTATAGAAAAACCTATTACAACTTCTATCAATGAATTGATCATAATTGAGGTAGAATCAGGGAATCAAACTAAAATCTCACCTGAAAATCCAACTGCAACTTACAGTGCTCAGGAATTTAGTTCTGATAGCAAATATTTATTTTATACTACCAATGATGGCAGTGAGTTCACCTACCTGAGTCGATATGATATTGAAAATAATACTTCTGAAAAAATTCATGAAACCGATTGGGACATTTGGTATGCTAACTACTCCTGGAATGACACCTACAGGGTGATGGGAATAAATGAAGATGCTAAAACTTCAGTGAAAATCACCAACACTAAAGAAAATGAAGAAATGCAACTACCGGAAATTAAAGGCGGAAATATAAATGGTGTAAACATATCTAAAAGTGAAAATAAAATGCGCTTATCGGTGGGAAGCTCCAAATCTCCTACTAATATTTATGTCTATGATTTCGAAAATAATGACCTCAAAAAGCTTACTGAATCTTTAAATCCAAATATGGATAAAGAAGATTTGGTAGAAGGTGAGGTAGTTCGCTATCCATCATTTGATGATTTAGAAATCCCTTCTATTTTATACAAACCTCATCAAGCATCAGTTGATAATAAAGTGCCTGTTTTAGTTTGGGTGCATGGCGGACCAGGTGGTCAAACACGCTTAAATTATTCTCCTCTAATGCAATACTTAGTCAATCATGGCTATGCTATCATAGGTGTGAACAACCGTGGTAGCAGTGGTTACGGTAAAACTTTTAATCGATTAGATGATCAGAAGCATGGCGAAGATGATTTAATGGATTGTGTTTATGCAAAGGATTATTTAGCCACATTGGATTGGGCGGACACTTCCAGAGTGGGGATAATCGGAGGATCTTACGGAGGCTATATGGTAATGGCAGCTTTAGCATTCCAGCCTGATGCATTTGATGTGGGCGTGAATATTTTCGGAGTAACCAACTGGATCAGAACACTTCGATCCATTCCAAGTTGGTGGGAAGCACAGAAGACCGCATTATATGAGGAATTAGGGAATCCAAATACTGAAGATTCAGTAAGGCTTCATAAAATATCCCCTTTATTCCATGCCGACAAAATCACCAAGCCGGTGATGGTATTGCAGGGAAGTAATGATCCTCGCGTATTACAAGTTGAATCCGATGAAATGGTGCAAAATGTGAGAGATAATGAGGTGCCTGTAGAGTATGTATTATTTGAGGATGAAGGTCATGGCTTTCGTAAAAAAGAAAATGAAATTGAGGGCTATGGAAAGATTAAAGAGTTCTTAGATGAGTATTTGAAATAATTGCAAAAACAATAGTCTCCTGAGTTAGCTATAAAACTAACTCAGGAGATTACTTAATTTCAATCTATAATTTTCTTAATACTCTTGCCGATTTGATCTCCTACCTCATCTATCTCTTCCCCTATTTTGCCAGCCTCTTTTTCAATTTCTTCAGCCTTTTGATTGAGCTTTTCATTCAAGCCTTTAGTCTTATCATTAACTTCTTTATCCAAGCGTTTCAATTCAATATGTAATTTAGTCATCCACTTTTTAAAGCTCATGGTAGCTTCACCTGTTTCAATTGAATCTCCCCCTTTTTCATAAGAAGCCATTTCTCCTGAAGATATATTTTTTGATTGCTCTCCAGCAGTAAATTGAATGCTTCCTTTTTCCACTTCAACTTCCATATCCTCATCATCTGATTTTACGCTGAATTCTGTACCTAATACTTCTATCTCACCTAATTTACCTGTTACGGTAAAAGATTTATCGGATGGTTCTACGGAAAAATAACACTCACCAGAAATAGCCACTTTACGTTGATTAAAAGCTTCAATATACTCTAATTCAGAATATTGATTTAAATATACTATGCTTCCATCTGGCAAATCCACAACTTCATAATTATCCTGAGTCGAAATTTTCTCTTTTGTACAAGCGGTAGTTAAAACCGAAAATATAATTAAACCGAATAAGTATCTATTTTTCATGATCAAATGACTTTTTAAAAAAAAGTAAAGATAGCAGAAAACTTTTAAACTGATTTAAACACTTCTTATCCAATCTTACATGTCTATTTCCTCTTCAATACCAAAGCTGTCCTGTTTACACAGTAAATTTTGATAAAATCTCCTCCCTCTTTTTTAAAGCTCTCATGAACAGTTGATTGATCTATCCTTTCATGGCCACCAAATTTAGCATCATCACTATTTAATAAATATTTAAATTCTCCTCCTTTGGGAACCCAAAATTCATAATCAGGAACTGAATTACTGGGATGAAAATTAAAGACAAAAATTAAATTTGCTCTTTCATAAATCAGGACTTTATTGGTTTCATCTATATTGAGCAGATTTGCAGGAGATGCTTGCAATACATTTTCTGATTTCAATACCTCTAGCATCGCTTCCTCAAAATCATTGAGGTAATGGTATTTCAGTTCTTTATTATCGACTAATGACCATTGTCTTCGGGCATATTTATAGCTCCAGTTATTGCCCTCTCTCGGAAAATCCATCCATTCCGGATGACCAAATTCATTTCCAATGAAATTCAAATATGCTTCTCCACCTGCTGAGGCTGTCACCAGACGAATCATTTTATGTAATGCTATTCCACGGTCGATAATCAAATTATCATCTCCCTTAGCCATGTGCCAATACATTTCTTTATCCATCAGCCAGAAAGCCAAAGTTTTATCACCTACCATGGCCTGATCATGTGATTCTGCATAAGCCACTGTTTTCTCACCATATCTTCTATTACCCAGCACATTCCAAATTTCCTGCATGCTCCACTCTTCATCTTGCTTATGCTTAAGCCATTTTATCCAGTTATCGGGTATTCCCATCCCTAATCGGTAATCGAAGCCTAAGCCGCCCTCTTGAATGGCTTGACAAGTGCCTGGCATTCCGCTCATATCTTCTGCTATGGTAATAGCATTAGGCTTAATTTCATGTATTAATGTATTAGCTAACTGTAAATATCGAACTGCGTCCCAATCTACTCCTTCTTTAAAATATTTATCGTAATGATCGAAACTCACATGTTCTCCATGGTGATAATAAAACATGGAAGTTACGCCATCAAAGCGGAATCCATCAAAATGAAATTCTTCCAGCCAATAATGAAGATTTGATAATAGAAAACGGGACACTTCTTCTTTTCCGTAATTAAATAACTTGGAATCCCATCCGGAATGATAGCCCCTTCCACCGTGATGGAAATATTGGTTTCCACTTCCATCAAAATCATTCAAGCCTTCAGAAAAATTCTTGACTGCATGAGAATGTACAATATCCATAATGACCGCAATTCCCATTTTATGAGCAGCATTCACTAAGGATTTTAATTCATCAGGAGTACCGAAGCGAGAAGAAGGTGCATAAAAATTAGCCACATGATAACCAAAAGATCCATAATATGGATGTTCTGCTACTGCCATTAACTGAATACAATTATAACCTAGGTGCTTTATTCTGGGTAAAATATTTTCTTCGAATTCCTTGAAAGTACCTACTCCTTCTTTTTCCTGTGCCATGCCCGGATGACATTCATAAATAACAGGATTTTTTATTTCAGATAGTTTAAATTTATCATCTGCCCACTTAAAAGTATTTTCAGGAGTCCAAACTCTTCCTGTAAAATCATAATCCTCCTCGTTTTGAGTGGCATATTTGATATAAGCTGGAATTCTGTCATGCTTTCCATTGGCAGAGGTAACCCTCACTTTAACCAAGGAAAGATGTTCTAAACCCTCATCTTTTTTAATTTCAACTTCCCAAATCCCTTTTTCATTTTTCTGCATAGGGTGAGCATTTTCATCCCATTTATTAAATTCCCCCACCAGTGATAGAGCTTGAGCTTCAGGCGCCCATTCTTTGTAGGAAAAACCATCTTTAGTTTTCTGGAAACCCAACTCTTGATGTCTGGATGTATAATTTAACAAACTTCCATGCTGAGAATTAATTCTATCCAGTTCCGATTTAAAATAATCAAACCGACTTTGGATATCGTATTCATAGGGGGCTAACCAAGGGTCATCTTTAATAATTTGTAACATTGATACGGATTTAGGCTTTTATAAAATTATGAAAAGATAATGGAATCTTACAGCGATTGAAAATATAAGTTATAAGCTTACGAATTTATTGATAAGATCGTAGCTTTGCGATTTGCTGAAAAAATTAATTATAAAGAAATGAGAATAATCACAAATATGCTGGCTCCTAAAGAATACGAGAGCAAAAATGAGTCGGGAAACATCTTGAATATTGACATGTATGACGCTAAGAGCAAGGATTACTTCTCTCCTATGGAAAGTCTTTTAGCTGCCTTAGCCTCTTGTGCATCAGTTGATTTAGTGGAAATGATCAAAAAAAGAAGGAAAGATTTATTTGATCTACAAGTGGAAACTATTGGAAATAGAAGAGAGGAACATCCAAGGGCATATGAAAGTATTCATATGATTTTTACTGCGACATCCAATAATTTAAAAGAAGATGAATTTATGAAATTGGTAGAATTGGCAGCCGGTAAATATTGCTCTATATCGGGTACTCTAAATGTAAAGGCTACTTATGAAATAGTGATTAAGAATGTATAATAAAAAAGGCTTTCTGTGATGAAAGCCTTTTTTATTATCAAGTTACTAAACCTGTTTTATAATCTATTTTTTGATATTCTTCTTTGCTTAACTTCAAATCCCTTCTTGCATTTTGAATTTCAGGACGAAAGAATGAGCTATATAATAACAAGCCGGTAAAAAGCGCCATTAAGCCGCTATGATAGGTCATTGCAAAAACTGCTACTGTTATGATTTGATAAATAGCTAAACCAATATACTTAATCAAAGTAGCATTTTTATACTTCCTCATTTTAGAAATCAACTCCTCATCCTGCGCAGCTATTTTATATTGTCTGGCTGCTAAAAAATGAAGAAAAACAATCTCAATAATGGCTAAAATTACGGTTATACCTACAACAGTACCCTCTATATCTGCAGGAATGCCAAGTAATTTTGCATTTCCATTTTCTGCCCTTAAAAAAACAATTGCAAAGAGAAACAAGGGTGCTGCTAAAAGACCATAATAGGTCATTTGCAATGATTGAAAAAATGATTCCCAATACTTAAAATCTGCTTTTTGATCCATAAATTAATTCAGCTTTTACTCTGCTGCAGAATCCAATAATTTCACTGCTGATAAGCCTAAGTGATCAACAAG
>NZ_JAGXGF010000231.1 GCF_024636815.1 Marivirga sp. | reverse complement strand
TACCAGCTTCAAATCCTAAAGGACCTAAAACTTCGGCTGCACGGTCTGTCCTGACTAAATCCCAATAACGCAAACCTTCAAAAGCAAACTCTCGGCTGCGTTCTTCGTAGATAATTTCTCTCAATTGATTTGGATCGGTTGTAGTAATATCTGGTAATAACTGGTCATCATTACCTCTAGCTCTTTGTCTCACTTCATTTAAATAGATAAGAGCTTGTGCTGAGTTTCCTGTTTCGTTTAAGGCTTCTGCTGCCATCAATAATACATCTGCATAGCGAATCCCTCTTCTGTTATGTCCCCAGCGGTCTGCATTTCTTTCTCCTGTGGCATATACTTTTCTATTGTAAGTTTCTATTTCAACTATAGAGCCATCTTCGGCATAAGTGGTGTCCTGTGTAGTTCCATCTCCTTCGATAGTAACTCCATCAATTACATCACCCAAAAAGATTACAGAACCTTCTAATCTTGGATCATTATCATTATCCAATTTCTCTATCCATGGGTATGAAGGTCTACCAAAGCCCCAACCCCAGTTAGGCGTTCCTCTCACTCCTTGTGTATTGGCATATTGATTTCCTCCTAAAGTAAAATCTCCTTCAGCCATTGCTCCAATTTCAAAAACTGATTCCGGACCGTGCTCTGTAGCCACTCTAAAAGCCATTTGGAATTCGTTTTCTAGATCATATTGTTGAGAATTAATCACTTCCAAAGCATAGGTAGCTGCTTCTGGGAACTCCCCTCTGTACAAATGAATTCTGGCTAGCATTGCCCTTGCCGCTCCCTTTGTAATCCTTCCCGCAGATTCATCAGAATATTCTGACTTTTCAGGTAAATTTTCGATAGCAAACAAAAGGTCAGGGAAAATAATATCCTGATAAATGGTTTCTTTATTTGTGCGCGCTAATCCGTTTGGAGCTTCTGAAGATTCAACCAATGGAACATCTCCGAATGCTTGAACTAGGGAGAAATAGAAAAATGAGCGTAAAAATCGAGCTTCACCCAACAATCTATTTTTAAGTTGAGGATCCATTTCAATTTCTGGTACCTTTTCCAAAACCAGATAAGATCTTCTAATTCCTAAATATAAAGTTCTATACCAACTTTCAATATTCCCATCAGTGGCAGTAAATGTATAATCCTGAAAATTGAGCACTTGAACTCCATCCCCTGGATTACTTCCTTTCACCATTTCATCTGTCATGATATCGATTAATGGAAATCCACCAGAATAAATACCCCAAATTCTTAAGGTGTTGTAAATACCGTTGGTAGCAATTACTGCTTCTTCACCAGTAGCGGGAAAATTACCAGCTACTAAGGTTGCTTGTGGTGGTCTATCTAAGAACTCATCCTTACATCCTAAAAAGGATAAGGTGGTTAGAAAGCCGATTAATGAATATATTTTATAAGTCTTCATCAATTATATTTTTAATTAAAATGACACATTTAAACCTGTACTTAATACTCTTGTGGTTGGATAACCTCCATTGTCGATTACGCCACCCAAAGCAGAATTTCCGCTACCTAATTCTGGAGTATAACCTGAATAATCTGTCCAGACAAATAAGTTTGTTCCTCTGAAAAATATTGAAGCAGAATTGAATTTGATGTTATCTAATAATGATTGTGGTAGCTGATAATTAACCGTTAATGTTCTGAGCTTTAAGAATGATGCATCTTCCAGAAAGTAATCAGATGGTTTATAATTTATCCCTGTAAGAGAAGCTCTAGGGTCGGTATTGGATGTTCCTTCACCAGTCCATCTGTCTAAAAAACGATCTTCAAAATTGACTAGGTTTGGTCTAACTGCTTGTTTCCCATTAAATATGCTGTTGCCCGATTGACCAGCAAAATCAGCTGAAATATTTAATCCTTTATATCCTACATTAAAATTGAAACCATATACAAAATCAGGAATCCAAGAGCCTAAGAATGTTTTATCTAGGTCGTTCAATTCTCCATCGCCATTAACATCTTCATAAATAAAATCTCCAACTCTTTGCTGGCTTAAGCTTGGGAATTCATTTAACTGTTCTTCATTCTGGAAAATACCTGCCACTTTATATCCGTGAAAATATCCGATTGGCATTCCAACTTCAGTAAGAGTCACTCTCTCTCCATTTCCTAAATTTCCACTTTCAATATTATCTGAAACGCCAATATCTTCACCTAAATCAGTAACTGTATTTACATTTGTAAATCCGTTAATTCCTATTCCATAGGTGAAGTTTCCAATATCATCGACCCAATTCAAAGCAAATTCAATTCCATTGTTATTCACTGTGGCAGCATTGAATGTTTGTCGTATAAATGCTCCTGCACCTACATAACCAGGTAAATCTAGTTTAACCAAAATATCGGTGGTCGTTCGATTATAATAATCAATTTCACCTGTTAAGCGACTCTCAAGAGCGTCAAACTCAATTCCGAAATCATATTCTGCAGTAGTTTCCCATTTTAAATTAGGATTACCCGGGCTGCCTACAAAGGATGCCCCATTAATGAGTGTATCATCATAACCAAATACAGCATTAACACCAGGCCCAATTCTTGAAAATTGATCATCACCTGGTATATTTTGGTTACCATTTATACCATAACTAGCTCTCAATTTTAAATTATTTACAATGAAATTAGTTGGATAAAAGTTTTCCTTAGCTATATTCCACCCCAAAGCAACTGCAGGAAAATTTGCATAACGGTTATTTCTTCCAAAAACCGAAGAACCATCACGTCTAATCGTAAGTGTAGCTAAGTAACGACCATCATAAGCATAATTAGTTCTGAATAATATAGATGTTAATGCTCTTGAAACACCTCCATTGGAATTAAATTGAAAATCATTTGAGGCTGCATCCAAATACCATAAGCTAGGGTCAATCCCAATTAAATTTCTTCTACTACCCCCAATAAATTCACGATTGGTTTCCTGTGCTGTATACCCAACCACACTGTTAATGGTACTCCTTCCAATTTCTTTATTGTAAGAAAGCGTATTTTCAAATATCCAATTCCTACTTTCACTAAAGCCTATGCTTATATCACTCTCTTCATTTTCCTGTAGAGCACCAACACTAAATTCAGGTGTAAATGATCGATTTTTACTGTTAATTAAGTCGAATTGATAACTACTTCTAAACTCAAAACCTTCAAGGAATTTGATTTCCGCATAGAAGTTACCTAATGCTCTCAATTGATTTCCTGTTGAATTATTATATTCAATTGCAGCTAAAGGATTTCCTCCTTGAACTTCTGCATATGATCCATCACCATTAAAAGGAGCATTAATAGGCCATGCATTTAATGAGGTATTGACCACACCCGGAGGATTAGTGTTATTAGAACTAATTCCCGTTAAATTAGAACCAATTTTCAAATATGGTTTTACCTGGTAGCTAGTATTCAATTTAAAGGTTACTCTTTCAAAATCTGATTTTGGGACTATTCCTTCTTGACCAAAATAACCTCCTGAGATGTAGTAAGATAATTTTTCAGTAGCTCCTTTTGCTGAAACAGTATAAGTTTGGACAGGTTGCCAATCTTGAAAGACTAAATCTTGCCAATCGGTGTCAGGCAAGGCTCCTAAATTGTTATAGGTACCAGGATTAACATCATTTATATAGCTAGCAAATTCAGGACCTGACATTACGCCAATTTTATTGGCAATATTTTCTAATCCATACTCGGAAGAAATTGAAATACTTCCTTCTCCCGCTTTAGCTGTTTTTGTAGTAACTAAAATAACCCCGCTTGCACCTCTAGTACCATAAATTGCTTTAGATGAAGCATCTTTTAAAACTTCAACAGATTCAATATCATTACTATTTAAAAATCCAATTCCTCCTTCAATGATAACACCATCTACTACATAAAGCACTCGGTTATCATTCAAAGTAGTAATGCCTCTTAAACGAACATTCGACTCTGCACCAGGTTGACCAGAACTATTAAGTACTTGAAGACCAGCAACTTTTCCTTGTAAAGATTGCATAGGGTCGGCCGCTGGAGCTTTTATCAGTTCTTCTGATTCAATCGAAGTTATGGAGCCAGTAAGATCACTCTTTTTGATAGAACCATATCCTACTACTACTACTTCTTCAAGCGCTTCAATGTCTTCTTCTAATTGGATATTTATAACTGTCCTTCCATTAACAGCTAACTCTTGAGTTTTGTAACCAATAAATGAAAATCTTAAAGTTGCATTTTCATCTATATTTAAATTATAATTACCATCTAAATCAGTAATTGTTCCTCGGTCTGTTCCCACTACCTTTATAGAAACTCCTGGGATAGGTTCTTGAGTAGCAACATCGGTTACTGTTCCATTTAATTTTACTTGTGCCAAAGCTGAATTGGCAAAGAAAAGTAACAGAAAAAATATTTGTATCAATTTGTTCATAAGAAAACATTTTAGGCAATCCAATTAGCCATAATTATAACTTACTTTCATTGAAGTTAAGCGAATGTTTCCTTGAAATCAAAATTATAAAATAGATATTTTTATATTATACAATTAAAAAAAATGACGATTTTTTGACTTTTATAACGCAATAAAAACAATGATATTTATTCGATAGGGCTTAATGAGTGGATATTTTAATTTTTACGTCCTGATTAAAAAACATTAAAATATATTTTGACATTATATTAAAATAATACAATTATAGTCTTACTTCTACAAAATTTGCAAATCTTTCGTATCCAAAGTGGAGTAAATTGTTTAAATAGGACTTACCGTTATTCTCAATTTCTTCTTCTACTTTCTTCTTAAATTCCCAAATAGTATTTCTTCGCATATCCATAATATCAGAAAGCTCATCCAAAGTGTAGCGATCTTCATTAAGGTGGGAATAAACAATAAAAAAGGCTTTAGGTAAATCGAATTTAATGCTTTTAAAAATCGTAAAAGCTGTTGAACTCTCATTATAACCACATTTAGTACATCTTCTTGCCAAATTCGAATTATTCAAATGGAATTTTTGATTGTTACATTTTTGACATTCATAACCATCTTTCCATTTAAAAGCAGCTAAGATTTCTAGACATTGTTCTTTTGTGGTGAAAATATCCGTAAATTCTTCAAAATTCAGGTTTTTATTGAGCAATCGCTCTCGCTGAATTTTTTTGATATTGTTTTTTAATCGATAATTATCCAGATCCAACATTGAATTGATCTCAGCAATTTCTCGTGATTGTTTATTTATTTGTTCATTTGTCCTTTCAAGCTCTACATTTTTTTCATTAATATCCTTCGTCCTCTCTTCTACTTTTCTCTCCAGCCCCTTATTAATTCTGTTAATGACTTTTACATTTTGTTCATGCTGGGTCACAATTCTTTTAAGAGCTCGATCTCTGTTTGCCTTTAGAATCCTTACTCTGTCAGAAAGCGCAAAGGTTAAAAACAACATCTCGAGTATAAACCCAATATGAAGGCTGTAGTAATTAAAAGTACTAAAAGGAATTACCGACCAATTGATAAGCGCACGCATTAGAAAACCTGAAAACAGAATTCCATAAGCTACCACGAAAAATCGAGCAGGTTTATACCCTCTTCTGAAAACAAAAATACTGCTCACGAATATTAAGGATAAAAGAATTATTTCAATGTTTCGGAAACGGAATAGAGTAGGATCAAAAAATAAAGCATAAAGAAATAATGCTGATCTTACTATTAAAATCCCAATAATCCATTTATGAAGTTTAGGAGCTCTTATTTTAGTATTTAAAAATCGAATAGAAAATATGGTAGACCAGAAAATAATAGCATAAAGCGCTACACCATAAGCCAACTGATTCCATTTAGGTTGTTCAGGCCATAAGTACTGGTAGGCAACTCCATCTATACATAAAGCATAAAAACCTACACTCAAAATATAAAAGGTATAGTAAATATATTTGATTTCTCTAATGGCCAGGTAAATCAACAAATTATACAGAGAAATGATAACAATCATCCCATAAAAAATTCCATAAAGAAAGTATTCATTTAAGCTATATTGAATAAATCGATCAATACGCTTTATGGCAATTCTTATATCAGCATATTGAGAGTTTCTAACTTGAATATAAGCCTCATATCCACTATTGGCATCAAGTGTTAAATCAAAGTTTTTATGCTTAATGGATTTACTACTAAAGGGATAAGCGTCTCCCAAATTATATTTTCGGTATAAGCCTCCATCCTGCCTGATATAAACATTAATACTATCAATGGTCTGATCATAAAATTCAAGAATGTAATTCCCATCATATTCAGGCAGAATAAAATCAAGTTTTACCCAATAGGTAGAATTTCTGTTATAATCATCCGGTTCGAAATCTGGCTTTTGAGTGAAGTTGGACTGAAAAGAAGGTGATTTTACATCAGAAAAAGTCAATTGATTGCTTTTGTCTTCATAAGAATACAATTCTTCTATACTAAGGATCACCTCTTCCTGATCTTGATTTATTTCAAGAGGAGTGTATAACAATTGTATTGATATTATAAAAATATATAAAAGCATCCTTTAATGATTAACTCACTAATTCTATCTTGTCATATTACATTTTCATCTCCAAGGCCTGATTCTTCACAGGAAGGCAGAAATCGGTGGCAAAGATTACAATTTGACAAAGTAGGACTAATATAAGCCCTTATTCTTTAAAATTTAGAAAGTATGAAACACAAGTTTACTAAATAAACTTCCAACGCAATCTATTACAATTTAACTACTTCTTTCTTTATAATTTATAAAAGAATAATATAATTTATCTTATATTACATCTTTAAAAAGTTTTTAATCTTAAATTTTAGTTATGTTCAAATCAAAACCTTTACAGCCATTAGCTTATTCAGCAATTATATTGATTTCATTATTTTGGTCAGCTTGTTCTCAGAATAATAAAGAATATAAAGCAAAGGATTCTAAAGTTCAGAAATCTGAAATGATACTAAAACCTTTTGCTGACAATAATGAAGTCTATCCACCGGATTCCATTTATTCAGGGCCTTTTTTTAAAGCTAATTATAATTACCCTGAAAGTGTAGCTCCTAAGGATTACCCCTGGGAAACAATTACTGAAGGCAAAGCCATCAGTCAGGAAAACGCAAGCGAATATATTATGTCCATTAGAGAATATATTAAAGATGCTATGGAAGTGATGATCAATGAACCTGAAAATTGGCCATCCAGCGAATACCGAAAAGATTGGTACAATATGGGCTGGAGTGCTCAGTCCTATGACAGCGCCACAGGTTGGAAAGGCTTAGAAACCGTTTATGGAACCATGACCGGGCAAGTCTTGAAAAATGGTATTTTCAAAGATTACGGTTTTGAAGGCCCTATGCAAAATCATGCATTGGTTTATTATAATGATGTAGCTACCTTAACTCTAAACAAACTTTGGAAATCGAATGATAAAAACGGTTTTTATCCAGAATACAGCACCGATGCTGCTCAATTTAAACAAAATGCTATCATTATTAAGGCTGCCGGCACCACTGCTACAGGAGATGACTGGGATATTATGGAAGGAGCCGGTACTTTCCCGATTTACAGAGAAATGGAGTTTGGCCCAATGAAAGGTAAAAATCCTGTTTTACAAGAATTAGCATGGATTCAATTTGATATTATCATTAAGGATACAATTGCAGCTCCAGAGACTGGCTGGGTATTCTCTACCTTTATCTATGATAAAGAAAGCGATGGAAAGACAATTTTTGACCGATTAGAGCTTTTAGGCGTTTCCTGGGGCAATGACCCCGATAAAATGGGTACTACAAAAGCATTATCCGAAACTTACATTAATCCTGATGCTCCTGAATATTATAAAGCAAATATTGGCTATGGAGACCGACTTTCCGGGCCAATTGATGTAGCTTTAGTAGGTGGTATGAAAGCCGATGGAACACCAGATAGTGTTTTTGTGTTAGATGAAAATGGAAAAGCCTCAGGCGGAAAATCTTATCTGCATTTTAGAGCTTCTGCTTGTATGAGTTGCCATGGAACAGCTACTTTTCCTCCACAAAACGACTTCTACCCATCTCCTAAACAAAATTTGGTTTATACTGACACACTTTATAATCCGCTGAGTAAAGGGTGGGGAAATTATTATCAAAATAGACCAGGTACTGAAATTATGCCTGCATTAGATGGCGAGCAAAAAGCGACTATGGCGCTAGATTATGACTTATTTATGCAGTTCGCATTAAATAATTCACGTTTGGCAGGAAATTATAATGACAAACCTGAAAAGCCTGAAAATTATAAAGGTTTGAGCCATGAGAAATATCCTGCTCTTTATATGCCAAGATCTAAATAATGACTATCATGGGAGGCAACTTATCGATGATTTATCTTCTCCCGTCTTAAAAAGATCATTAGAATTTTATTTCAGTTTAGTTAGGTAGATATTTGCATGATTGGGAGATTAAATAATATGGATGCATTGTATAAAATAGCGTTATGGAAGGAGAATTAATTTACAACTCAACATCGACCAGTATTTTTAAGACCAAATTAGCTGATTACGATTCAGATGTTTTAGTCAAAATGCTTAAAAAGGATTATGAATCGGAGAAAAAAATCAATCAATTTGAAAATGAATTGCTAATTAGCAGTAAACTAGAAAATAGTGGTTTTAGAAAGGCTTTGGAGAAAACGTTTATTGAAGGAGAACATGTTCTAGTATTGGAATATGTACCCGGACTTCCATTATCACAGTTTTTCACAAAACCCGCTAGCATACCCGATTTTTTAAATATTGCCATTCAATCCTCTGAACTACTAGGCAAATTACATCAAAAGCATATTATCCATAAAGACATTAATAGTAATAATATTCTTTATGATCAAAGTAATAAAAAAATCTCCATTATTGATTTCAATATCTCATCTGAAATCAATCTAAAATCAAATCACCTGGAAAATCCTGATCGATTAGAAGGTACTTTGCAATATATCTCTCCTGAGCAAACTGGTCGTGTTAACCGCATTATTGATTACCGTTCTGATTTATATTCTTTAGGCATCACTCTTTATGAACTATTATGTGGAATCCTTCCATTCAATACTAATGATTCATTAGAATTGATTCATTTTCATATAGCAAAAAAACCTGTAGCCCCACATAAGCATAATGAAAAATTACCAATCGTAATTTCAGAAATTATCCTCAAGCTTCTTTCCAAAAATGCAGAAGACCGCTATCAATCAGCAGAAGGGCTCTTGCATGATCTTAAGAAATGCCAAAATGCATGGGAAAAAAAGGGGAAAATAGGGGAGTTCACTATTGGCCAGGAAGATTTCTCCAAGCAGTTCAGTATTCCGGAAAAACTGTACGGAAGATCAACGGAGATTCAACAATTGATGGACGCTTTTAACAGGGCAAGTAATCTTGATAAGGAATTAGTTTTAGTCTCTGGGGTATCCGGAACCGGAAAATCAGCTTTAATCAGTGAAGTAAACAAACCTATTACAGAAAAAAAAGGAGAGTTTTTAGGAGGTAAATTTGACCAGTTCCAGCGGAATAACCCCTATTTCGCCATAAGTCAAGCTTTTAAAAGCTTTACGCAATCCATATTGACCAAAGATGAAAGCCAATTAAAATTATGGAAAGAGAAAATCCAACATGCTTTAGGTGAAAGTGGAGAGGTATTATTGGAGATAATTCCTGAAATGGAGCTCGTAATTGGCGAACAACCTCCTTTGCCAAATTTAGGTGCTTCCGAATCTCAAAACAGACTAAACTTTGTATTTACAAAATTTATTAAAGCCATTGCTCAGCCTGAACATCCTTTGGTACTTTTTGTAGATGATATGCAATGGGCAGATACTGCCTCTTTAAATTTAATACACGCCATTCTTTCTGATAAAGAGATAGAAAATTTATTAGTTATTTTATCTTATCGGGACAATGAAGTAGCGGAAGCACATCCATTTCAATTGATGTTAGACAAGCTGAAGCAAGATGAACTAGCCATTAATAAAATAAAGCTAGGTAATTTATCCGTTGCTTCCATAATAGAACTTTTGGAAGACGCTCTATTAGATAAAGGGTCACATATTAAAGCCTTAGCGGAATTAATTCAAAAGAAAACAGGGGGCAATGCATTTTTCGTTAATCAGTTCCTAAAAAACCTTTATGAAGAGGCTTACATAACCGCAAAACCAGGTGAAAGAAAATGGAGCTTTGATATAGATAAAGTAAATAAAATGGGATTCAGCGACAATGTACTGGATCTGATGATGCAAAAAGCAGAGAAATTACCATCTGCTTTGCAGGAAATACTCAAAACTGCTTCGGTAACTGGAAATACTTTTAGCTTACAGGAATTGGCCCAGCTATCAGATAAGAAAAATGAAGAGATTGCCCCTATTCTTAAAAATGCGCTGCAAGAAAATCTAATTGTTCCAATCCGAGATAATATTGCGCTATTATCATCTTCTGAAATTAAAGAAGAAATAGAGTTCAAATTTGTTCATGATAGAATCCAACAAGCTTTTTATGAATTATTAGGTACTGAAAAGGCTCAATCACTCCATCTCTCTATTGGGAGAATGATTAAGTCAAAAGTGACTAAAACTCACGAAAGCAATTTAATTTTTGAAATGGTTAATCATTTCAATCAAGCCTTATCGCTAATAACTGAGGTTGATGAAAAGATAGAAGTGAGCAGATTGAATGCTGATGCGTGTGAAAAAGCCATTTTGAGTGCAGCTTACGAATCTGCCTTAAGCTATGCCAAGAGCGGAATGGAATTGATTGAAGGAGAAGATACTAGTAATGAATCTGATCTTTTATACAAAATAAATCTTAGAAGAGCAGAGGCAGAACATTTGTGTGATCAAGATGAAACAGCTAATCAATTCTATAACAAAGCCATTGAATTAGCTAAGGATAAAATTCAAAAAGCAGATGCCTACGAAAAGAAAATCCACTTTTACACCAATATAGGTGATTTCAAAAAAGCATATGCAACCGGAAGCGAAGTTCTAAGTAATATATTTCATATAAAACTACCGCAAAACCCTCCTAAACCTGCTTTAATCATCAATATGTTGAAGACGAAAAGCAAATTCAAGGGGCAACCTATTCGGGATTTTGTAAATCATAAAACGGCCGAGGATAAAGATATTATTTTGGCTGTTAAATTAATGGCCGCTATCTTAAAATCAGCTTACCAAATCAAACCAGAATTAGCCGTTGCCAATGCTATGGTTATGGTGAATTTGTGTATGAAGAAGGGAAATACCTCAGAAAGCGCTATCGGATATTTGGTATTTGGGGGGATTTTTATGGGTGGCATTTTGGGAATGCGTAAAATTGGTCAGCAATTCGGACAGCTCGCTCGAGATCTGAACGAAAAATTTGGCAACATGACCCAGCGCAGCGAAGTTCTATTTGTAAACGGTTATTTTGCAACTTCCTGGTTAAACCCAGCCATAGAAGCAGAAAGCTACTTTAGCAAAGCTTATGAAACAGGTTTAGAAACAGGTGATCTTTTCCACACTGGCTGTAGTTGTTGTGCTACTTTACAGCATCAATTAATGCGAGGAGTTCCACTAAAAGAAATTGAAAAAAAAGCTTCCGCTTATGAAGAATTACTTGAAAATCTGTCTAATAATCACGAACTCATAGGGACAGTTAAAGCTGTAAAACAAGCAGTTCTTTGTTTTCAAGGAAAAACTGTAAGGGCTACCTCTTTTGATGATGAACATTTCTCTGAAAAAGAATATATATCCCAAACCAAAGACTATGTATCTCAGCATTTTGCACACTACTTTTTCATCAATCAATTATTCAATCAATATCTGAATAGGGATTTTGAAAATACAGAAGACACCATTCAAAAATCTAAGAAAATGATGGATGCTTCTGCTGGAATGTTACACAGCACGGAGCATTATTTTTGGGCAGGAATGAATAGTGCATTAATGCACAAAAAATCTGGCGGTAAAAAATCTATTTTAAATGCGGCTGTAAAGAAATTTAAGAAATGGAAAACTCAGAACCCACATAATTTCGAAGCTAAATACTTATTCTTAAAGGCTGAAACCGAATTCATCCATAAAAAATATTGGCAAGCCTCAAAAACCTACACCCTGGCAATTGAAAGTGCTAGAAAATACCATTATCATCATCTTCCTGCCCTAATTCATGAGCGTATAGCCGAGTTAATGGACATTGAAAACCGTCATGAAGAAGCCAGATACCATCTTAATAGAGCCATTATAATTTATAACAAGCAAGGCTTTCTAAATAAGGCTGAGCAATTACAAAAGAAGCAGAGCACAGTTTATGGTGGAAATGATATTACACTATCCACTCAGGCCACCAGCACAGCCAAGATAACAGAATTCAACTTCGAAGGTGCTAATACAATTGATATCAATACCATTATAAAATCTTCCCAGACCTTATCAGGAGAGGTTGTTTTATCCAAACTATTGGATAAGGTAATGCATTTGGTAATTGAAAATGCAGGGGCTGAGAAAGGGTTTTTAATGTTGAAAAAAGAAGAAAGTCAGGAATGGTTTGTGGAAGCCAGTTGCGATGTTGAGAATACGGAAGTAGAATTGATGCAGCATATCCCTATTAAAGATATGATGCCAAGGGGTAAAAACCCTCAAATTTCAGCTGGAATCGTTAATTACGTAATGCGGACAGAAGAAAGTCTAGTGCTGAATGATGCTTCAAAAGAAGGAAATTTCACTCAAGACGAGCATATTTTAATTCATAATCCAAAATCCATTTTATGCATGCCTTTAATATATAAAGGTAAAATGTTGGGGATTTTATATCTGGAAAACAATCTTTCATACGGTGCTTTTAATGCTGACCGTACACGAATTCTTAATATGCTCACTACCCAAATGGCTATTTCCATTGAAAATGCCATGCTCTATGAAAATCTGGAAGAAAAAGTGCAGGAGCGAACTGCTGAGGTGGTAGAACAAAAAGAAATCATAGAGAGAAAAAACGAAAATATTACGGCCAGTATTAAATATGCAGAAAGAATACAAAGTGCTGCTTTGCCTACAAATGAAAGCATAAGTGAATCTCTGAAAGAAAATTTCATCTATTTCAAACCAAGAGACATCGTATCAGGTGACTTTTATTGGTTCGCTAAAACAGAAAATAAAATATTCATCGCTGCTGTTGATTGCACCGGCCATGGAGTTCCTGGAGCATTTATGTCTTTGGTAGGTGAATCTCATTTAACTAGTATAGTCAAACAAAACAATATTTTAGAGCCTGGTAAAATTTTAGATCACTTACATGATGACATCCAGCGCTCATTAAAACAAAAAGAAACTAACAATCAAGATGGAATGGATGCCGCTCTTTGCGCCATAGACACTGAAGCAAATACTTTAGAATTTGCAGGTGCAAACAATCCATTGGTGATGGTTGACGAAAAGGGTGAAATGAATATCATAAAAGCCAATAAAATGGCTATCGGTGGCAAAAGAAAAACTAAGAACAATGATAAGTTTACTAATCATAAATTTGATTTAACAAAAGGAACTACCTACTATATTTATTCTGATGGCTATGCAGATCAATTTGGCGGATCTGATGACAGAAAATTCATGGTCAAGAAAATGAAAAAGCTTTTACAGGAAATTGCATTCGAGCCTATGGAAAAACAAAAATCTATTTTAGATGACAGATTTGAAAGCTGGAAAGGGCAACAAGCACAAGTTGATGATGTATTGGTGATTGGCTTTAGATATGATGGTTAATTTATAACTTATGTATATAAGTGATAAATTTAGCTTTCATTAATCCATTCCACCAACAGTTGGCAAGGAAATTTTCCTTACCTAAACCGCATTGAATTACAGTGATGCTTTACTCAATGATTCAGAAATTGAATAATATTGATTTATTGCTCCTACATTTAATAATTGATCTTGCTTTTTAGCAGACAATTCATATTTCTTATTTCCTGCAATTAAAGATTCTAATGGGATTCCCAAATAACGATTCAATAAGGTAATCATCTTGAGTGTTAAAGGTCTTTTCCCATTTAACACTTCTGAAACTCTAGTTTTACCTCCAAAGAGAGGTGCTACATCTATTTGTTTTAAGTTCATTTGATCCATCCTGAATTTTATAGCTTCAATTGGATTTGGAACTCCTAATGCATGATTTTCTTTTTCATAATTTTCTACCAATAATGATAATAATTCTAACTCCTCCCCTTCTTTAGTCCCTGGCTCAATAGCATCATCATTGCTCTGGATTATTTGATAAATACGTCCACAGGCTTTATCGTATTCTTTTTCTGTTTTTAATATTTTAATTCTAGCCATCATATTTTACTGTTTTTGCATCAATTTTATCATATTCAGCATGCGCACCAAACCAAACTATAAAAATAGTACTGAGTTTATATTCAATATCTACTATTAATCTAAAGTCATTTCCCTTTATATTAAAAATAACTCTCTTAGAACCGATTATACTTGCGTTTCTATATTTTGCCTTTAATTCATTAGAATTGTTCCAAATGGAATATCTAGCTTCATAAAACCACGCTTTCAAGGATTCTTCAGCAGGCTTATACTTAGCCTGCTCACAATAATCATTTAGAGTTTTCTCCTTGAGAATTCTCATACAATATAAAGATATAAAAAGTTCCCAAAAAGAGTAACTTTTACTCCTCATTCCAACTCCACCTTAAACATTTTACCATTCCTACCTGCCATCAAAGCAGTTCGGCTGTCAATGAAGGTAGTAGTCCAAATGTCTTCTTTGCTGAGGGTTTTCCATTTTTGTTGGTCGCCAAGCCAAATTTCAGCTCCTTTTGGTCCACAAACTAATGCGAATTCATTTTCTAAATAATCAGTAACTGCTAAGCCGTAGAAAGAACCAGCAGTCTGGTGCTGAGGCAAAGCTTGCCAGTTTTTGCCATTATCCTCAGAATAGTAAACATTCTTCAATTTTTGATCAGTGACTGCCAAGTCACCGCCTGTGATCCATAATTTATCATTAGATTTTTTAATGGCCGTCAAACCTGCGAATTCGCCTGTCACCATGGGAGTGTTTTTCACTTCCCAGCTTCTGCCGTAATCTTTTGTGTGAAAAACTCTTGCACTTCCGTTTGCACCTGTGGCAATCCATGCTTTGCCACCTTCACCTGTCAAAATATTGCTCCCACTTGAAGCAAATCCGCCTTCACCCTCATTTGCCATTGGAGCTGTTGGAATTCGAGTCCAACTTCTACCAAAATCTGCAGTTTTAAGGATGTAAGCTAAAGAATCTGTTGCATCGCCATAGACTAAGCCTTGGCCGTTTTCCCAGAATTGCACGGCATCTATAAAGCCTTGCTCATTTTCCATTTGAAAAACTTTCCTCCAGCCTGATTCTTCATGGAAATAGAAAATTTGGCTTAATTTCCCTTCGCCCGCGCTTAATACAATGGCTTCCTTATCACTAATGGGGTGGACGTCCCTAAATTGCAGGCTATCAACCTTAGGATAAGTAAAAACTTGCCAATCAGTGCCCGCATTGGTGGATTTCAGTAAAGTGGAATATGTTCCGCTTGTCCAAACTATAGAATCATTAAATGATTGCAAACCAATTATTAAAGCATCAGTATTGGTTTCTAACTCAGTAACTTTAGGTGTTACCTTATTACTTCCACAAGAAAGTGTGAAAATTAAAGCATTGATTATTAAGCTGTAGCTTATTATTTTTTTACCAATCAAAATATTCTTCTTCATTTAATTCGACTTCTTTTTTATCCTTTTCAGGGAGTTTTTCTCCTTTAATTAATTTCTTTAAGGTTTGTCCCTCTTCTCTAACTCTATCTGCTAAAGATTGTAATGAACGTTTTTTATCCCAGCTGACTTCAAAATCATCAGTAGTTCCAATAATTTTTAAATAAAGATTAGAGAACTCCCCACTTTCTTCAATGGCCCCAAATGCCTCGTCACTATCCTGCTTCTTATAGTTTTTTAAAGGTACTAATAATCTATAATTAATTTCCTGATTAAAAGTATGCGTGCCTTGCAATAAAATATTGGATACATTCGACTGTATGGACATTTCTGGAAGATAAATTACTTTATTCCTAATCTCAATGGTATTGCTTAATTCACCAAAATTTAAATTCGTAAGTTCGTCCTCTCTCACATAATCTGATAAACTCAACATAGGCTCAAAATTGTTCAGCTCCCCATTTTCAATTTTTGCATCAATAGTAGCCGTAAAAGCATCGGATTGAAAGCTTAATCCTTCATCGAGTAAAATAAAGGCTTTCACATCTGCATCAATCTTCCCTTTTAAATGGCGGTCAGTTAAGAAATCTTGTTGGAAATTTTCGAAAGTATAAAATATACTGTCAACATTCATCCCTTGGAAATAGGCTTGTGTATTAATGAGAATGTCATTTTTCTTTTTGGCATTTACCGTGCCACTCAAAGTCATTTTTCCACCATTGCTCTCCAATCCTAATTGAGGCGCCTCGAGAATTTGATTAGACAATTTAATTTTACCGGAAATTTTTCTCCCCTCAAAACGCTTAAACTCCAGTTTTGAAATATGGGAAGTTAAATCCAATTGCAATTTTGGGCTCAGAGCAAATTTGAAGGACTCTTCTTGCTTTTCGATTGAGTTTTCAGCATTTGACAATCCAGACAGCAACTCATTAAGATTGATATTCTGACTTATGGTTTCTGCCTCAATTAATAGGGATTGATTGTCTTTTAAGAAATACGGAATGATATTAAGGAAAAACCCACTTAATTCAATATCAGAATCACCTATTTTCCCCTGTAAATGATTGATAGCTATATCATTTTTATTAAACATAAGCCTGCCATTCACTTCTCTTATCGGCAAAGGGTAATCTTCATAAATCCCACTTAAGTTACTCAGAATAATCTCTCCTGAATTATTAATTCGAGATGCAGTAGAAGCCTGTTTGAAATCATCAAAATAGCCTGCTATGTTCAAATTAAAATCAATCAGGCCTTCCAGTTGAGTATATTTTTCATGATGAGGAAAGAAAGTAAATAAATCTTGAGTTGAAATTTGACCTTCCGTGGAAAGGTTAATGAGATAATTCTCAAAGTCTTTGATGCCCAGATTAGCACTAAAGGGTTTGCCCTTTAAATTTCCCTTTAAATCCTTTAAAACCAACTGAGAAGTTTTCAGACTTTGTCTTGCACCATTATTGAAATTTCCATGAAAGCTTAAATCCTCAAATCTAGTGTTGTATTCAGCTTGAAATAATGAAGCATTCTCCACACTAAAATTGAAATTAACTTTAGGATCTTCCTTTGCCGTTAGCTTTCCAATGAAACTACCCTCAAACTGAGCATTTCCTGTACTTTCATAATCAGCCAATTGCTTTCGGTAATCTTCAGGTAGTAATGAAATGAATGTGGTGAAATCTGACTCTATCCCTTTCACTTTAATATCCATATAACTGTTTAGAATTTCATAATTCCCTGATACCTGAAATTCATTACCCGAAAAAAGCAATTGAGACGGTAATATCTCAACTGTTTCGGTCCCATACGTATAATTTAGCTCCGTATTAACAGTCAGATTTTTATTCTCAAAATAGCTGTACTCCCCAATTTTAATAGCCTTGGAATTCAATTTACCTTCAGCACTAATATGATAAACATCGCCTACTTTATTTAAACTCGCTTTCAACTCTTGCGCATATTGCAAGTAGGATTGCTTCAAAGCTTCATCCACATAATTTACTTGTACCTCTTGAATCTGAATATTTTTTAGATTGAAATTGACCGATTGACCTGAGGCATTTTCAGAGCTCTTGATGATATCATAATTTCTTTCACCTGTACGCGTGGTACGAATGGTCACCTCACCCCTTTTCAATATAATTTTCTCAAATAAATAATCCCCTTTTAAGAAATCCCAGGTGTTAAAAGAAAGCGCAAGCTCTTCCAATTTGGCTAATGGAAAACTGCTCCTCTCCAACGACTCTTCAATAAAAACATCCTGAAAGCGCAAGGAGATGTTAGGAAAATCAGTCCACCAGTTAATATCAATAGCACCAACCTCCACAGGAGTCTGAATGGATTTATTGACTTCGGATAGAATTTTATCAATCAGTTGGTCTTGATTGTAATATAAATAAGCCGACCCACCCGCAAAGAGTAGGATGAAAATTAGAAAAAGATAAAGAATAAACTTTCTTATTTGCTTCAAAGTAATGCTTTTGATTGATGAACGAAAATTGTGAATAAGGGGTATAAATCCAAATTTATTTTTTTTATGTGTATAAACGTTTGATTTTCAGCCCCATAAATTCTAGAATGAAAAAAAGTTGAATTATTTTATAAAATCAATTTGTAAATATAAAAAGCAGTACTACATTTGCATTCCCAAAAGACAACAAAAGGTTGTTTTCTTTTAAAAAAAATATAGCTCAGTTAGTTTAGGCATCCCGACTCACAAAGTCGGGAGGGTCATAGGTTCTCCCTTAGGGATGCCGATGGCAGAATCCGAACTATCAACTGATTTTTGATATAAATGGGGATATAGCTCAGTTGGTTTAGGCATCCCGACTCGCAAAGTCGGGAGGGTCATAGGTTCGAATCCAAACTATCAACTGATTTTTGACATAAATGGGGATATAGCTCAGTTGGTTTAGAGC